>JAGGWI010000021.1 GCA_021157505.1 Desulfuromusa sp.
GAGATCAGTGCCTCATGACTATCGAGTGTCATGACGATATTGAGATTTTCGGCCACCTTGCGAAAATGGTGCTTGAACCATTGAATCAGAACATTATGCTCATCATCGTCGGTAATGAAGTCTTTTTTGACCAGATTCTGGAAGGAGTGATCACCACAAATCTCTTTTTGATAGTAGGCTTGTGAACAAACCAGAATTAACTCTTCCTTGATCAACGGGTCAACGCTGAAGATATTCGAGTTGTCCAGAAAATCCCCCTGATTTAAAAAAACATCAACCAATGCGTAGTCCAGAGCACCATCCCTTACCCCATCCAGCAATGGTGCAAACTCATCAAATTTCAGGTTGAAAATCACGTCTGGATATTGTTGCCGAAATGAACTACAGAACTGCGGCAGATATTCTTTCCCGAACTCTCTGGGAGCACCGATGCGCAGCAAACCTGATGGTCGATCCATCGGTTGACGGATATAGGGGATCTCATTCTGTAGCTTGTCAACAAAGGGTTCAACAAGTGTGAATAGCCGCTCTCCTGCTGCAGTCGGCACCAGTTTTTTATGCAGCCGGGTAAACAGGGGGATCTTCAGCTCTGCTTCCAACTTCTGCAGCTGTTGACTGATAGCGGGCTGCGACAAGTGTAACCTGTTTGCCGCAGCGACAATGCTGTTTAACGCATAGATATGATAAAAGACCTTGAGGCGGTTGAAATCTGGAAGCATAATTATAACTTATCCTATACTTTAAAAAGAATAATTATACTTATACAACACGCGGGTCTAATATTCAACCCACGACACAACGCACTTTCGAGGGAGGCGATTATGACCTACATTTTATTGATCGGTTTGGGAATTATTTTTACTCTGATTATTTTTGGATTTATCTCACTGAAAACCTGGGAAAGCGAAGGGCGAATTATCAACGCCAGCTGGTTGGATGATGAAGAGAAGTTCCATATTATTTCCCGGTGGGGTGCATAGCACTAAGTACTCTGTACACCCTAAACCTTCGCATCTTGCTTGTTCTTCTGAGCGTCAACTGCGTTGTGACTTCCGCTGTATAGCTTTGGCTATGCAGCGAAAATCACGTCTTGTTGACCCGCAAAATTCCAGCGCAATATTGCGATGGTTTAAGATATACAGAGCACTAGGAAAAATAAGGACAACAATCCTCTCTTCTTTGTGGGGTGATGAAAATATCCAAATCGGGAGAAGGTGACCGTGCGTTCTTCCCCCTTGCCGTCCATTCTAATGGGCAAAAAGTTCCTGCAAGCAATTCACTATTTTATGCTGATCTCCAGTTGAAATCACACCAAGTTTTTGAGCCAGCCTGACTTTGTCGACTGCACGCATTTGATCTAATAAAATCAACCCGTTTTTTTCTTGAAAAACACAAGATATTCTGGAAGGAAATTTAAATCCCTTGGAGGTCATGGGTGCAACAATTACAGTCTTCAATGCAGACATTTCATCGGGGGAAATGACAACACAAGGTCTGGTCTTTTTTATCTCTGAGCCCTGCGTTGGATCCAGCTGAACTAACCAGATGTCAAATCTATGAATTTCTGGTTTCACCATTGCCACTCCTTATCATCAAGCAACGGGGCATCTAACCACTCCCGATCAACAAGGCTGGCCTCATCATTTACTTTAAGAGTCTGATCAATCTGCTGGCGCCAATTTTTCCGGGGTTCCTGTACTGGCTGGATCAACAGTCCCCCATCAATAACTTTAAATACCAGCTCTTTGTTACTCAGATGGGCTTGTTCGATGACAGCCTTGGGGATTCTTACCCCCTGTGAATTTCCGATCTTGATTAAAGTTGCCATATTTTACCTCCACACAAATCAGATAATGTAATTACATAATAGGCACACTGGTAAATTTTGTCAATTTGAAGCACATTACAGGCACAACACACCCTCACGATTCTTCTTCATGAAGAAGATGGTCGCAGGACAGTTGAGGAAGAGGTGCAGTAAGTGGGAACAGAATAATGTTCGCAACAATCGCGAAAATAATTCCGTCCCCTTCGTAGCTTTACTGCCTTGCCAGACGTAAATTTTCAATATGAGTTTCAAAATTGGAACGGAAGGGGTTGATATCCAAACCACCCCGGCGGGTGTAGCGGGCATAGACAGTCAGTTTTTCGGGCTGACAATAGCGCATCAGGTCAACAAAAATCCGCTCGACACACTGCTCGTGAAACTCATTATGTTGGCGGAATGAAATCAGGTAGCGCAGCAATGCTTCAGGATCAATTCTGCTACCACGATAACGGATCAGCACACTCCCCCAATCGGGTTGATTGGTCACCAGACAGTTACTTTTCAGCAGATGACTGTGCAACTCCTCCTCCACCTGCTGCTGTGGATCGGTAGAGCTTTCCAGTAAAGATGGGTCGAGAGAATACTCATCGACTTCAATATCAAGATCATCAATACACCGCCCTGGAAAACTCTGAATCTTCTCAGTGATGAATTGATCGCTGCCGAGCAAGCGGACCCGAACCTTTGCCCCGGCGGCTGTGGACAGATCTGCAACCATTCGTTCTTCAACTTGATCAAAATCGCTCAACCTGGTCTGGTTAAAAGAATTAAGATAGAGCTTGAATGATTTTGATTCAATCAGGTTGGGAGATTCACAGGGAATATGAAATTCCCCCATGGTGACCACCGGCTTCCCTTTCGGGTTGAGCCAGGAGAGCTCAAAAGCGTTCCAGATATCGTAGCCGCCAAAAGGGAGTTCTCCGGTTATGCCGATCACATCCCGTTTCACCTGACGTGGAAACGGGCAGAGCAGTTGTGGATCATACTCGGTTTTGTAGCTGGTCGTTTTACCCAATGGTAAAAGTGCTTCAAAATCAGACATAGGCCCCTTTAAATCACAAGTAGCGCAAAAAATATTACCACATATCCGCTAAATGCTGATATGATTCCCTGCTGAATCTGGTCAGAGTAACTCATCTAACCAGTCGAAGCATAAGTACTTTTTATTCCCCCGTCAACATGGAGAAAGATTATGAAAGTTGGATTAGTCGGTTGGCGTGGCATGGTCGGTTCCGTGTTGATGCAACGGATGCTCGAAGAAGACGATCTTGCCGGAGTCAAAGCGGTGTTTTTCTCAACCTCTCAGGCCGGTCAGGCCGCTCCCGATTTCGGCCAGGGGCCGGGAACGCTGGAAGATGCAAGTGATATTTCCAAACTTGCTGAACAGGATATCATCATCACCTGTCAGGGCGGAGATTATACCAAAGCTGTTCATTCCAAGCTCCGTGACAGCGGCTGGGATGGTTACTGGATTGATGCTGCTTCTACGCTGCGAATGGACGATAATACTGTCATCATTCTTGATCCTATTAATCGTGATGTTATTGATGCTGCGTTGGAGAATGGTTGTAAAGATTTTATCGGTGGTAACTGCACCGTCAGTTTGATGCTGATGGCCATTGGTGGATTGTTCAATGCCGGGCTGGTTGAATGGGTCAGCTCCATGACTTATCAGGCCGCCTCTGGTGCCGGAGCACCAAATATGCGCGAACTGTTGTCACAAATGGGAACCTTGAACGACTGCGTTGCCAAAGAGCTACAGAGCCCGGGATCAGCAATTCTGGAAATCGATAGAAAAGTGACCGCAACCCTGCGCAGTGATGAATTTCCAAAAGCTGAATTTGGATTTCCACTGGCTGGCAGTGTTCTCCCCTGGATCGATCGCGAAGTAGAAGATGGTCAAAGTCGCGAAGAGTGGAAGGGGATTGCCGAAACCAATAAAATTCTCAACAACCAAACCCTGATCCCGATTGATGGGATCTGTGTTCGTATCGGTTCGATGCGCTGCCACAGTCAGGCTCTGACGATCAAACTGAATCAAGATCTGCCGATTGAGGAGATTGAGACTCTGATCGCAGAGGGAAATCAGTGGGCTAAGTTGATTCCCAATAACAAAGTTGACACGTTGGAACAATTGACTCCCGCTGCGGTTTCAGGAACTCTTGAAATCCCTGTTGGCCGGGTGCGTAAGATGCACATGGGCCCGGAGTATCTCTCTGTTTTTACCTGTGGAGATCAATTGCTCTGGGGAGCGGCCGAACCACTCCGGCGGATGTTACGGATTCTGGCGGATAAATAAAATTCATTAGTAAACTCGGGACTGTCCCCAGATCCATCGGGGGCTGTCCCAGGTGTTTACGGACGATGAAACTACGGTGGTTCGCGTCGCAAAAGCCTGGGACAGCCCCCATGCGGGGACAGTCCCGGTTTTGCTGGAAAAATTGCTTAAGCTAGCGCCATTCGGGACACGTAACGAGTACATGTCCCCGGAATACTCCACTGATTCAGATATTATATAAAAACAGCGCCCCTGACTGGAGTCAGGGGCGCTGAATTTTTTTTGAACGTCTTCACCTCTGGGGTTGAAATAAAAGTACCAACACCGGTTATTAGCCGGCCGGGTGGAAGCTGGCAAACCACATCACTCTGGTAACAAACCGTGACTTTAAAAAGGTTACAGCACCTCTTCAATCGCCGGTAGCTCCAACCCAAATGCCTTATGTAGCACCCGCACCGCCAGTTCAGTATATTTTGCATCAACTATACAGGACACCTTGATCTCACTGGTTGAAATCATCTGGATATTGATTCCGTCCTGCGACAAAGCTTCAAACATGGTACTCGCTACACCAGCATGAGAACGCATCCCAACCCCGATAATTGATACTTTAGAAATTTCAGTATCGAAACTGACCCCGCGAGCCTCGATTTTGTCGGCGACCTTTTCGACAATCGCCACCGCTTTTTTACAATCCCCTTTGGGTACAGTAAAGGTCAAATCGGTTGCGCCCTGATGTGAAATATTCTGGATAATCATATCGACGGTGATCTCGTTTTTGCTCAGCGGTGTAAATATCTGTGCGGAAACACCAGGCTGATCCGGTACCCCAAAAATACTGATTTTTGCTTCATCCTTGTTAAAAGCCACACCTGAAACCAATACGGTTTCCATATCTTTATCCTCCTTCATCACCAACGTACCCGGCTTATCGTGAAAACTGGAACGCACATGAATGACAACGTTATATTTCTTAGCAAATTCAACACTTCGAATTTGCAGAACTTTTGCTCCTAAAGATGCCATTTCAAGCATTTCATCGTAAGAGATTTTTTCAATCTTACGCGCTTCAGGAACCATCCTCGGGTCGGTGGTGTAAACCCCATCGACATCGGTATAAATTTCACAAACATCCGCCTTCAGTGCAGCAGCAACCGCAACAGCTGAAGTATCAGAACCGCCGCGACCGAGGGTGGTTATGTTGCCGTCACCATCGGTTCCCTGAAATCCAGCAACAATAACAATTGTCCCTTTTTTTAAATCCCCGCGAATATTTTCGTCAGCGATACTTTTGATCCGCGCTCTGGCATGCGCCTTATCAGTGAGCATGGGAATCTGTGAACCAAGATAACTTCGGGCATTGTAGCCCATAGACTGCAGGCACATAGACAGTAATGAAATCGTCACCTGCTCACCGGTCGACACCAGAACATCATATTCACGTTCACTTGGAAATTCGGTAATTTCTGCCGCCAAAGCTACCAGACGATTTGTTTCACCAGCCATAGCCGAAACAATAACAACAACTTCATTGCCATCATCAAAGGTTTTGGCAATCCGGCTGGCAACATTGCGGATCCGTTCCACTGATCCCACTGACGTGCCGCCATATTTCTGCACTACCAGAGCCATAACAGTTCTCTTCCTCCCTATCAAAAAAAGCCGACAGTGATGTTCCGCGTGTCGACACCGACAAATAATTATAAATCTCAGGAATGTACTTTAATATCATAAAACTCAGAGAGGGTCAAAACTTTTCCTATTTAAGAAGGTACGGTTACTCAATTTTACTGGCAAGAACTTCACGTGGTTTACCACTGCCATCTGACGGGCCGACAATTCCTTCCTGTTCCATCCGCTCAATCATTCTGGCGGCACGGTTATAACCAACCCTCAACCGGCGTTGTACCATCGAAATAGAGGCTTGACGACTGTCGGTCACAATTTTCACCGCATCATCCCAGAGGACATCATATTCTTCCTCTTCAAGACCGTCAGTTCCTGCTGTTGGAGGGGCTTTCAGGATCGATTTATCGTAGCTTGGTGTCCCCTGTTTGGAGAGGAAATCAACCACTCGCTGCACTTCCAGTTCAGAAACAAATGCCCCGTGAACCCGTTGCAGGTAGCCAACTCCCGGTGGAAGAAATAACATATCTCCCATTCCGAGCAGGGTTTCGGCCCCCATTGAATCGAGGATCGTCCGCGAATCGGTACGGGAGAAAACCTTGAAGGAGATGCGGGTCGGAAAGTTAGCTTTGATCAGTCCAGTAATGACATCGACACTTGGCCGTTGGGTGGCGAGGATTAAATGGATTCCGGCAGCTCGTGCCATCTGTGCCAGCCGGGCGATTGATTCCTCAATTTCACGACCGGCAACCATCATCAGATCGGCAAGTTCATCAACGATAACAACAATATAGGGGAGGTGAGCGTGTTCTAGTTCTTCCTCCGGCTCGACAAAAACGGGAGGTTCCATTTCTGCGTCTAGAAAATCTTCAACGGGCTCGGGCTCTGGTGGCAGGTTTTCAGCCTTTTTCGCTTCTTTGGCTAACTTGCGGTTGTAACCATCAAGGTTTCGCACCCCTTTATCCGCCATCAGATGATAGCGACGTTCCATTTCCCGAACTGCCCAGGCAAGTGCCAGCGCTGCCTTCTTTGGGTTGGTAACAACCGGTAGTAACAGGTGGGGAATCCCTTCGTAAATCGATAGCTCCAACATCTTTGGATCGATCATGATGAGTCGTACGTCATCAGGTGTGGCACGATAAAGGAGCGAAAGAATAATGGTGTTGATCGATACCGATTTGCCGCTTCCGGTTGACCCTGCCACCAGCAGGTGGGGCATTTTAGCCAGGTCAGAAACGACCACCTGACCGAAGATATCTTTACCCAATGCCATTGGCAATCTGCCACTTGTTTTGCGGAAAGCTTCGGAGTCGATTATCTCTTTCAGATAGACAATTTCACGATCCTTGTTGGGAATTTCAATGCCAACGACACCCCGTCCGGGAATTGGTGCAACAATCCGGATTGAAACCGCCTGGAGTGCCATTGCCAAATCATCTTGCAGATTGGAAATTTTATTAACCTTGACTCCGGGAGCCGGGGCAAATTCATACATGGTGACAACCGGGCCGGGTTTAACTTCAACGACGTCTCCTTCAACCCCAAAATCGAGGAGTTTCTTTTCCAGCATCCGGGCTGCCATGGTGAGGCTGTCCCGATCAATTGGTTTAGGCTCGCCACCATCATGGTCCAGTAGCGAGGAGCCTGGCATGTGGTAAGTACCGGGAGCTTCCAGAAAGGAGAAGGTCACCTGATTTTCTTCATCGGCGGTTTTTTTCTGTTTTTTCCCTTTTGGACTTTTTGTTGTGATCAGTTTTTTAGGTTCAGGTGCAATAATGGTCGGAGTATGGATCTCCAGGATCAGTTTTTCTTTTTTGCGGAGTTCTTTACGGGCGTTACGGGTTTCCCTGTGCCGCTCCATCCGTCGTCCCGAACGCTCCATAATGCCCTCAAAAAACAGTACCAGCGAGAAGCGGGTCGAGAGGATCAATGAGACAAGGAAGAAGACAATAAGAACAATAGCGGCGCCACCGATATTGAGATAGCGAGAGAGAAGTTGTTCCAGAACTCGCCCGATAGCCCCACCCGCCTCATCGATCTGGTTGCCAAACAAGGGAACGTTGGTAAACTTGAGCGCCAGTAAACCACCAATGGTTATCTGTAGAATAAAGAAAGCGACCAGGCGGATAAAACGGAAATGGACTTCGCGAAACTTCAACCAGCGCCAGGCCAGATGGAAACAACCGAAGGGCCAGAGCAGGGCGGTCAAACCAAATGCTTGATAGAGGAGATCGGCCAGATGGGCCCCGAAGGTTCCGACCAGATTGTTGATCCGCTCTGGATTAAGGTTGTTGTTGAAAGAGGGATCGTCGTTACTGTAGCTGCCGAGACAGATCAATAGAAAAATCCCCAACGCCAGCCAGACCAGTCCCAGGATTTCTTTGCGCATCCAATTTTCAGCAGGAATTTCTGGAATTTCTTTACTCATAAATACCAACTTTTCAATTTTTGATGAGTGTCATCAGTTGTAATTTTTTTAAACGGTCCCCTCGTCCGGTCAACCTTGACCTTCTGTTTTATGAAGAGGGGATATCAATAGTTTTTGACTCAGTGGAGAATAGCCGATTTTTGCTTCTGTTATAACTGTAAAATGACCGGTAAAATTAACGGTCTTCTGGCAATTCTTTTATTAAAGTAGCGGCGCAATGTTTTACGGACTTCGACGCGGAGCTCTTCCCAGTCACTGAGCATCTCCTGACTGTGCTCCTGCAACAAATTACAGACCGCCTGTTTCGCCTCGGCCAGTAGTGCGTCACTCTCTTCACTGTCTTCGGGAATAAATCCCTTGCTGAAAATTTCCGGTCCCTGAACGATTTCTCCCGTCGACTGGTTGATTGCCAGCATCAGAATAACCAGCCCATGATTAGCCAGGTGGCGGCGATCCCGCAGTTCCATCTTGCCGACATCACCAACCCCTTTACCATCGACCAGTACCCGACCCGTTTCAAACCGTTCGCCAATGGTCAGCCCCCCTTCGGCACTGACGGTGAGCTTCTGGCCATTTTCAAGAACCAGGGTATTTTCCTGTGGCAGACCCATCTCGATAGCCAACTGTTTATGTTTGACCAGATGGCGATATTCACCGTGGATCGGAACAAAGTATTTCGGTTTGACCAGGTTGTGTACCAACTTCAGCTCTTCACGGCTGGCATGACCAGAGACATGAATTTCACTGGTTTTTTCGTAATAAACTTCGGCACCGCGGCGGTAGAGGTTGTTAATCAGATCGCTGATCGCTTTTTCATTGCCGGGGATGAATTTTGACGACAGGATAACCGTGTCACCCTGTTCCAGTTTGATTTGCTTATGATCTCCCAGGGCAATCCGCATCAGGGCACTCAATGGTTCCCCCTGACTGCCAGTGGTGATAATCAGCACTTGCTCCGGTGGTAGTTCGCGCATCTCACGCAGATCAATAAATTGTTCCGCCGCGATACTCAGGTAGCCCAGTTGTCGGGCGATATCAACATTACTGACCATACTGCGGCCATTGATCAGCAGTTTTCTTCCAGCAATTTTTGCCGCATTGGCAATTTGCTGGATGCGGTGAATATTGGATGAAAAGGTGGCCACAATAACCCGCTGACGACACTTTGGAATCATCTCGTCCAGAACTTTTCCGACGCTGCGTTCCGACAGGGAGTAGCCCTCGTTCTCAACATTGGTGGAATCAGCCAGCAGCAGCAGAACCCCCTCTTCACCCAATTCGGCCAGTCGTGCCAGGTCGGTTGTTTCTCCATCCACCGGGGTCTGGTCAATTTTGAAGTCGCCGGTGTGAATCACTGTTCCAGCAGGGGTTTTGATGGCCAACCCAACCCCATCAACAATTGAATGGGCGGCTCGATAGGGTTCGATTTCAAAAGGGGATAGATCAACCTTTTTACGGGGGTAAATCTGTACCAGTTCGGCCTGCTGATCGAGTTCAAACTCTTTCAGTTTATTTCGCAGCAGTCCCAGGGTCAGGCCGGTTCCATAGATGGTCGGTCCGCCAAGTTTTTGCCAGAGGAACGGAATAGCGCCGATATGGTCTTCGTGGCCGTGGGTTAAAACCAGGCCGACAATATCTTCACTACGATCTTCCAGCACCTTGACGTCGGGTAGCACCAGATCGATACCAAACATATAGGCTTCCGGAAACATCAGGCCGCAATCGATCAGCAGGATCTTCCCCGCATATTCAATCGCCATCATATTCATGCCGATTTCCCCAAGCCCGCCAAAGGGGAGGATGTGGAGTTGTTCGGATTGATTATCAGACATCTGTACTTGCTCCTTGTAAGTTTTTGCTAGTGTCGTGTCATTCGTGGAATGTCGCAAATTTGCGCCGGAATTTTGCGGGCCAACAAGGCGTGACTTCCGCTGCATAGCCAAAGCTATACAGCTGAAGTCACAACGCAGTTAGCGCGTAAAATAACCAGTAAAGTGCGATAGTTCATGCATGACATGACACTAGATTGATCATCAACCTTGTCGGTCAACATATCAATATCGCAACTTTTAAATCGATCTGTAACAATCGGTCGAATCTTTATTCTCTCCCTGCCTCATCCTTGGGAATGACTTCAGTTTCGGCTTGAGCCGCCTCTTGCCAGACAACCATACTTTCATGTTTGAGTAACAGGGAAGCATATTTTTGTGCTGGTTCTGACAGAGAAATTCCGTAGGTTGAGAACCTGAACACCACCGGTGCAAAGAAGCAATCGACAATGGAGAACTCACCAAATAACCAGGGGCCAATATGGGAGTTCTTTTCGGTATAATGTGACCAGATAGAGTCAATCTGAGATATATCAACTTTTGCCGCAGTCGATAACTCAAGCGTCCGGGTTGCCCGGCAGTTCATCGGCATCTCATTTCTAAGTGCCGTAAAACTGGAATGCATTTCGGCACAAACTGCCCTTGCTTCTGCCCGCCGGTTGAGATCTTCCGGCCACCCTTGACCCTGCAGATATTTTTCAGAGATATACTCACAGATAGCCAGTGAATCCCAAACAATGAGATCTTGATCAAGAAGAACCGGAACTTTACCAGAAGGGGAATATTGCTCAAAGCGTTCCTTGATCCCCTCTTCTGCTAACGATTCCTGAATTTCAGTAAATTCAAGGTTAAAGGCCGAAAGTAATAACCAGGGTCTGAGTGACCATGAGGAATAATTTTTATTGCCGATAACTAACTTCATTCCGAAACCTCTTTATCAGGCTGTTGAAAAACTATCTGCGTTGCGATTGCTGTGTTGAAAATTGTCTCCAAATGCTCATTTACAGGATGTAAACTGTGCTTTCTCGACAATTTTCGCCTTGCACTCGCGGCCTCGAAAACGTTTTTCAACACCCCGCTATGGGGTGTGTCAATGGAGAATGTTTTTATGGTGAGGAAAGTTGCCGGTAAAAATACCAGATTTGATACTTTGAAGACAAGGGCAATCGGTTTTTGTAATGTTCGGGTTGAGTGGTCAAGAAAACTTGTTGCTTTATGGCCTGTTCCATGGGTAAAAATACAGCGGCAAAAACAGCTGGATGAAACATTAACGGATCGCATCACGAAACGACCTCAACGGAAAATGGAAACGTAGTGAACCAGGACACCAAGTTTAAGAAACCAGAAGTTATCATCCTGTCCCTTGCCCACCTTGCCCACGATACCTTCTCCGCATTTTTAGCACCATTGTTGCCGCTGCTGATTGATAAGCTGGGGATGTCGCTATCAATGGCGGCTTTCCTTGATATTATCAGGCGTATCCCTGCTCTGTTTAATCCCCTGCTTGGAATCCTGGCAGAAAAAACCGGGATCAAATATTTTGTTATTTTGACCCCGGCCATAACGGCGATCAGCATGGGTCTGGTGGGGTTGGCAAATTCGTTTACAATGTTGTTTATCCTGCTGTTTGTCTCCGGTATCTCAGCGGCTCTATTTCATGTTCCGACTCCGGTGATCGTGAAAGAGGCTTCTGGCAACAAGGTTGGCCTGGGGATGAGTTTTTTTATGGTAGGGGGTGAACTTGCCAGAACTCTTGGACCGTTGCTGGTCATTTCGGCGGTATCACTCTGGGGATTGGAGGGGATCTACCGATTGATTCCCCTGGGGGTTATCGCTTCTCTGGTGCTGTACGTAAAGCTGAAAAATCTTGATGTCGATCGGAGTCTTCAGAAGCCCAAGGAAAAAGGGGACACCCGTAAATTATTGCTCCGCTACTGGCCATTTTTTTGTGTCATTGCGGCATTCCTCTGTTTTCAGGCGGCGATGAAAAGTGCATTGACTCTCTATCTGCCGGTTTTTTTAACCGGCCAGGGAGCAACGTTGTGGTCTGCCGGGATTTCATTATCTGTGCTGCAGTTCTTCGGGGTGATCGGGACGTTTTGTGCCGGTAATATTTCTGACAAATTCGGACGCAGAAACACGCTGATTGTTTCCAGTATCGGATCTGTCGGGGCGATGGCACTGTTTGTCTTAACCCCGAATATTATCCTGCTGGCGATTATAGGGCTGTTTTTATTCGCTTCCGGTCCGGTTCTTATGGCAACCTTTCAAGATACCGATTCAAATATGCCCACCTTTATGAACAGCATGTATATGTTTATCAACTTTGGGGTCAGCTCGATTCTGGTGTTTGCTTTGGGATTTATGGGCGATTGGATCGGTCTGGAGCGTACTTATCAGATCTGTGTTGTATTTGCCATCGGTTCCATCCCGATGGCATTTCTGTTAACTCGATTTACCCACGCTGCAGATGGTGAGTAGATAAGCTGGCCGGTGTTGATCGACACTTTGTGATCAAATTTTGTTTTGAAAATTGCTTTTTGTTTTTGTACTCTCCATGTAATATACACAGTTCATCTCATATTTACTTATAGGAGGTTTGCATGTCGGTTAATAAAGCTATTCTGGTTGGCAATCTTGGGAAAGATCCTGAACTGCGTTACACTGCATCTGGCAAAGCTGTAGCGACGTTTTCGTTGGCGACTACCAGTTCATTTAAGGATCGTGAAGGGAACAAGCAGACTGAGTGGCATAATATTGTCGCCTGGGGGCAGTTGGCTGAAATTTGCGGAAAATATCTTCACAAGGGAAAGCAGGTCTATGTTGAGGGAAGAATCCAGAACCGCTCCTACGATGATCGTGATGGCAACAAACGTTATATCTCAGAAGTTGTTGTCAACGAAATGCAGATGCTAGGTAGCCGTGATGATGGCCAGCAGGGCGGTGGGGGTGGCTACGCTGGCGGACAGAATCAAAACCAGGGCAGTCAAAGCTATAATCAGGGGGGGCAGAACACTAATCAGAATCAGCCTGCACAGAATCAACCAACCCAGAATCAGCCCGCCCAGAACAGTGGTGGTCAGCAACCGGGTGGTAGTTTCGAAGAACCAGTATTTAATCCCGATGATGAAATTCCATTCTGATTAAGGTAAAGACAAGTTGCATAAACTTTGAGCCGTAAATCTTTTGATTTACGGCTTTTTCATGTTGAACTTTTGAAATATCATCATCTGCCAGCCACCAGAAACTCTCAATCTAAGCATTGAAGATTGCTGAGTTTTTTGGATGTTCAGTAGTTTTCAATTTGCTCAGATTTTTGACCTTCAAAACACTACAGAGTTAAATGCTTATCATAATACCGGTGCTTTAAAGCGTCTCAACCTGATGGCATTGCCAACCACGGTCAGTGATGAACACCCCATCGCAGCGGCGGCGAACATCGGGTTCAACAGGATGCCGAAGACCGGGAACAAGACACCGGCCGCCACTGGTATCAGCAGGGTGTTGTAAGCAAA
>JAGGWI010000246.1 GCA_021157505.1 Desulfuromusa sp.
CCACATCGACAACCAATCCAGAAGCATTCCTGTTTCCCAGCAATTGTGGAATTGCTTTTAAAGCAAAGGATTTCCCCCCAAAAGGTTCGATCTCAAACCCCAGAGTCTCCAATTCATGCCGATTATCACCAAGAGCCACGGCGCTGTTAAAATCAAGCTCCAACACTTCGGGGAAAAGCAATGTCTGGCTGGGAATTGTTCCAGCGGTATAAGCAAGACGTAGTTTTTCAAAACCCACCCGTTCATGGGCTGCATGTTGATCGATCAAAATCAGATCGGAGCCCTCCTGACAGAGGATATAGCTCTGATGATACTGTCCAAGTATTTGCAAGCGGGTGAAAAACCCCGACGCTTCGCTGCCAGGCAGGATATATTGTGCCTCGCCTACAGATCCTTCCACCGGAACTGATTGATAAGAAGTGGGAGGTGATGGAGATGCAACAGCAGCGGGTGAGCTATGATTTTGCGGCGGGTTTATTACTGGTTGCAAATATTGGCCTGAGGATTCTCTGACAGAGCCATCAGTTTGCGCCCAGTTGCCTTGGCTGACGGCTTGAGGTTGCAGCAGCGGAGTTGAGTGGTCTTTTGATTTTCCAGCAAGCAGGTCGCCAGTTGCCTGACTCAACCATTCTGCCGGACGAAGTGTCTGTTGCAAACTTTCAGCAATAAAATCATGCACCAGAGATTGTTCTCGAAAACGAACTTCATGTTTGGTTGGATGGACATTGATATCAACCTGCGCAGGATCAATCTGTAAAAACAAAACAACAACCGGGTAGCGCCCCTTCATCAACAGATGTCGATAGCCTTCCATAACTGCATGCTGAACAACCCGATCCCGGATATAGCGGCCATTGATAAAAGTATAGATGTGGGACGTTGCTGAACGTGTCAGTTGCGGTTGGGAAATCAATCCAGACAGTTGTAAATCCTCGCCTCTATGCCGCTCCACCGACAACAGATCAGGCAATAATGATTTTCCCAACAATGCCGCCACTCGCTCCCGTACCCCCTTTTCACGCCGCAAATCAAGCATAATCCGCCCATTATTCTGTAGACGAAAACTAACCGCTGGATTTGCCAATGCTTGTTTGGTGACAACATCGGCCGCATGACCCAGTTCTGTCTGTTCTTTACGCAGAAATTTTTTACGGGCAGGTAAATTAAAAAATAGATTTCTGACCTCGATGGCTGTTCCACGTGGGAATCCAACTTCCCCAGCATTTTTAATTTTACCCCCTTCAGCATAGATTTGTTGCCCTAGCCCGGCATCGTTATCACTGGTGGTTAAGCGCAACCTGGAGACCGAAGCTATGGAGGCTAGAGCCTCACCGCGAAAACCAAGAGTCGTCAGTGCAAACAAATCGGCAGCAGTACTGATTTTACTTGTCGCGTGGCGTTCAAATGAGAGAAACGCGTCCTGGCGATTCATGCCAAAACCATTGTCGGTGATCCGAATCAAACGCTTCCCCCCGGCTTCCAGCTCAATCAGAATATCTGAAGCACCGGCATCAAGCGAATTTTCAAGCAACTCCTTAACGACCGAAGAGGGGCGTTCAACCACTTCTCCGGCCGCAATTTTATTGCACAATTCTTCAGGTAGAACGTGTATTTTAGTTTCCATGAGCACTATTATGACTTTATGGTTAAAAAAAAGCTAGCGGCCGAAATGTTATTCGGCCGCTAGCTTAATCAATAATTCTAAATCGAGAAATATCCTGATACTATTTTTCTTCCAACCCGTCAAAGACGATCTCAATATCTTCTAAACTGACATCTAAACTGTCTTCCTGTTCGCTGGCTGGTGCCACAGTTAAACCAACTGCAGACAAACCAAGATCCTCAGCAACACTATTGATAATTTCTGCTGTAACTTCAGTATTGTGACGTAAGAAAGCCTCAAACAGGGCATTATCACAAATTGTATTGATGAGTCTGGGAACACCCTCAGAAAAATCATGAATTAAAACTAAGGCGTCAGTAGAGAAAGGGGAGGTTTCACAGTTAACAACTTGCAGACGATGATCAATATACGCCAACGATTCCTCAGCAGAAAGGGGTTTCAAAGTATACTTAAAAGCAACCCGCTGGGCTAATGGCGCATCCAGCTTCATAATATCATCAAGCTCTGGCAACCCGAAAAAAATAATATTAAGCAATTTTTTATCCGGTATTTCCAAATTCAACAGTCCGCGAAACTCCTCCATCAACTCCCGTGTTTGCAGCATCTGTGCTTCATCAATCAGAACAACAGCTTTACGCCCCTCTTCTTCAATCATCAACAGACGTTCATAGAGTTGTTTTAACATTTTTAACGGATTGGGATCAGGCTTCCCCACCCCCAGTTGTACACAGATACGTGACATGATCCATTCCGGGGTAATGGCAGAGTGAATCATCACCAACAGTGAAGATTCATATTTCTCAACCGGCAGGTTATCGAGCATCCGCCTGGCCAATGTGGTCTTTCCAGTCCCAACACCACCGACCAGAACCGCTAACCCCTTATCTGTATCAACTGAATACTTCAGTCGCAACAGAGCCTGGTTATGTTGATCACTGTCAAAATAAAATTTGTCATTCGGCGCGTTAGAAAATGGTTCACGTTCAAAGTTAAAGTGGTCGGTATAACCCATAAAAGCTCCAGGATAAAAAAATTACTAGAGAAAAGAAATTCGCTCTTTTTTCTCTTCCGGTGCAATCTGAAAATCCTCTTCAGTGATGCCAAGAGTGTTTTTAAGTACAGAAATCTTATCTTTGATATCCCGGTAATCCTGATCCTGAGAAAAAACCTTCTGGTAACTGTCCAATGCATCATTGGAGCGGTCGGCGCGCTCATAGAGCAAACCAAGTTCGTAACCAAGGTTCAATCGCTGAACTTCTTCTAGGTGGGGGGAATCAAGCGCTTGCTGAAACATCAGTTCTGCTTTTGCATAATCATTCTTGTCTGAAAAACAAATCCCCTTCAGGGTCTGGCAATCAACATAACGGGAGGGCTCCTTCTCCGCTTTTGCAAACTCACTGATGGCATCATCCAACAAACCCATCTCCCGATAGGCGATACCAAGGTTATAATGAGATTCCATATCATCTGCAGCAATCTGCTCATCAACATCAGTTTTAAAAATCTTTTTTGCGACAGTTTTATCTGTCTGCAGGGAGTCCAGAGCAAAATCAAAATTGACATCAGCGTCGACAATATTGTCGAACACCGGACCAGTCGCATTCGACTGTTGGTCAGCTATTGGCGGTGCTTGCTTCTGACTCTGCAAAGTCTCTATTTCTTTTAGCTTTTGAGCACATTCGACAGAATCGGGGGCATACACCAGGATATCACGACACAGCTTTTCTGCTTCTACATACAAACCCTGCCGAATGTAGAATTCTGCTTCTTCCAGATCGGCTGAGAGGTTAGATTCAACCACCGGCGCCGTTTTTTCGGAAGGATCTTCTTCCAAATCAAAAGAAAACTCCTGATCATCTTTTTTATCCTGGACTAAATCCAGACTGTCATCAATTTCCAGTTCAATGATCGCATCAGTCTCTGCGCTTTCGCCGCTAGATTCATCATCAAGGGAAGACTCTAACTGCAGGTCAACAACCTCTTCCTCAACAATATCGAAGGACATCTCTTCATCAGCATCGATTAACTCAATGGCAACATCAGAATCATCAATATCTTCACCAGTTATACCCAGTAAAGAGTCAGAGATAGTCTCATCAACAACCGTCTCTTCCAGATGGTCTTCCTGCTCACTGATAATGTTCAGAAGCTTGTCACCGTCACCTGTCAACTCATAAATTGAGTCAAGCGTCTGTAGAACGGTGCGATTATCGACAAGTTTTTCTTTGAGAATTTCATAGCTCTCCTTCAAGTGATCCAAACGATCCGCTTTAAAGAAAGTGTCTTTCCATTCCTCCAATTCAGCCAGGGCACGATCATACTGGGTACTGTCAATTTCACACCTGATCATCGATTCACGGATATCCAGATCTGTTGGATCCATATCCAGGAGATACTGGTAAATTTCACAGGCTCTATCCCACTTCTTTAAATCAGCATAACCCCGACCCAGCAACCGCAACAAATCCGGATCTTTGGGCTTATCCTTTAATAAATTTTCCAGGATTACGACGCCTCTTCCAAAATCGCTCTTTTCATAAAAAGCCAGCGCCAACCCCATCTGCAACTTTTCATTATTTGGGTAGAAGGGGAGAAACATCTTATAGAGCTTGAGTATTTTATCAAAATCACCTTTTTTTGATAAGATCTCAAGAATAGATTCCAGTTCGAGATAACCTTCATCTTCGCGCTCATTATTGGCAAAGACTTCTGCAAGCTTAACCCGGACATTCAAATTATTAAGATCAAGGTCACGCATTTTTTCTAGCGTCTTAATCTCATCTGCAATCATCCCGTTCCGAGCGTAATAGTCAACCAGGTTACGGTATTCTGCCATAGCATTGCCGATCAGACCCTGTTTTTCATTTAAATCGGCAAGGCGGTTAAACAGGGCTATCTGCCCGGGATTGAGGCGCTGCATCTGCTTGTAGATTGCAATCGCCTTCAAATAGAAACCGTTGTCAGAAAAATGTGTGGCAACAGATTCATATTGTTCATAGGCCTCCGTATTTTTGCCAGTCCGGGTGTACAGTTCTGCCAATTTTTGTTGCGAACGAACATCAGCAGGATCCAGCTTGACAATTTTAACGTAGTCCTTTATCGCCTTTGCAACCTGTTTTTTCTTCAGGTTTTTCTGCGCCGACTCAAGTAATTTGTCTTTATTTGTTGCCAAAAAAAACTCCCAAAACCTTGCTATTTATTAAAGAAATCCGGATGAAAGATACCCGTACTATTCACTTAGTGTCAAGTGAGACCACCAACTTATACAATTCCTATG
>JAGGWI010000182.1 GCA_021157505.1 Desulfuromusa sp.
TGAAGTTGTTGATCTGTTCTGGGTTCCGATCCGTACCCTGCTGGAACCACAACGCAATCAACAACTTACGTTTTTCTATCGTGGACAGGATCGCAACCATCCGGGGATCACCCTTGGTGAATGGAGTCCCCGTCCCCTCTGGGGAATTACCTACCGTCTGCTGGACAATTTTTTAAATCTATTCGACCTCTCTTTTACTTATCCGGAAAGCCTCGGCCTGGAGAATAAAATGAAACAAACAACCCGTCTGGTTAGCTTTGATCCTTCCTGTGGAAATGAGGGACTTCCCGAGCTGAAAACAATTAATCCTCCGGTCTTTCGAGCATCGACTATTCTATTTGATAACTTTGAAGACCTGACCCTTGCAAATACCGGAGGATACAAGGGAATCACCTATGGAACGGATCGCTTACCAAATCAAAGGGCATTTGAAGAAGCGATAAGGGAACTGGAAGGGGGGGCTTTAACCCGTGCATTTCCATCCGGAATCAGTGCGGTTATCAATGTATTGCTGGCATTTACCAACAGTGGAGATCATATTCTGGTCTGCGACAATGCCTATGGGCCGACAGCCCGCTTTTGTAACGAAATTCTGACAAAATATAATATTGAGACGACGTTTATCCCGCCGGAGTCGGGTAAAGGGATTGAGACCTACCTGCGGGACAACACGAAACTTGTTTTTCTCGAATCACCCGGTTCCAATACCTTTGAGATTCAGGATATTCCAGCTATCACAACCTTGGCGAAACAGCGGGACATTGTCACTGTACTTGACAATACCTGGGCGACCCCCCTCTATCTGGATGCGTTTGCACTGGGAATAGATGTCTCAATTCAATCAGTGACAAAATATATCTCCGGCCATTCTGACATATTAATGGGGACCGCCACGGTCAATGAAAAGTATGCGGAGACCCTGAAACAATTTTACAAGACTCTGGAAATATATACTCCAGAGGAGGATTGCTACACAGCTCTGCGTGGGCTGAGAACTCTGCCGCTGCGATTGAAACAACATGAACAATCGGCCCTTGAAGTTGCCCGGTGGCTGGAGCCCCTGAACATTATTGACCATGTGATCCATCCGGCACTGCCGAGCCATCCGCAGCACCAGCTCTGGCAAAGGGACTTCAGCGGCTCTTCGGGTCTTTTTGCGTTTGTTTTCAAACAGGAATATGCTCAGGAAAAACTGGTAGCATTTGTCAACTCACTGCAGTTATTTGGGATTGGCTACAGTTGGGGAGGCTTCAGAAGTCTGATTACCGCCGGAAAATATAATCGAACCCAGGAATCCAGATATGCCGGAAGAACTATTATCAGGCTGAATATCGGCCTGGAAGAACCTGTCGATCTGATCAATGATCTTGAGTCGGGTTTTGAGTTATTGAAATAGTAAATTTGGTTATCCAGTTCGCTCCACCTATTCCCCCCTTAGAAAAAGGGGGGACAGGGGGGATTTCAAATGCACCAATTCATAAAAAAATCCCCCTCAATCCCCCTTTGTTAAAGGGGGAAGCTGGTCTTGAAAATTTAAGTTACCAAGAACTTGAGCGAAGTAGATAACCAAAGTCGCAAAAACAACCAGCGGATATTTATGAGCCCTTCAATCCAGACAATCCCGCTGCTCAATCTGGCACTCGCCTTTATTCCGGTGATTGTCGTTATTGTCATTATCGGCAAGTGGCAGTTGGGCTACAAAAGTTCCATCTATGCCGTTGCGCGGATGCTCATACAGCTGCTGCTCATCGGTTATTTCCTCACCTATATTTTTAAAACCGAGAGTGTCCTGATTATTGTCGCAGTGCTTGCCGTGATGCTGTTTTCAGCCAGCTGGATCGCCCTGCGGACTCTATCAATTCCGCGCAGAACTCTCTATATCAAGTCATTTCTTGCCATTTTATTGGGTGGGGGAATCACTCTGTTGCTTATCTCCCAAGTGGTTCTCAACTTAACCCCCTGGTATTTACCCAGCTATCTCATTCCCCTTGCCGGGATGATTTTTGCCAACTCAATGAACAGCATCAGCCTTGCCGGAGAACGACTGGAAGCAGAAATTGGCAGAGATGTCCCCTATAAAAAAGCTCGCAGCATTGCTCTGCACGCATCTCTTATCCCGATCACCAACTCACTGCTGGCCGTTGGTCTGGTATCCCTTCCCGGGATGATGACCGGGCAGATCCTCTCCGGGATTTCACCGCTGATTGCTGCCAGATATCAGATCATGGTAATGTGTATGATCTTCGGTTCAGCAGGCATCTCAGCCGCAATTTTTCTCACCCTGATCAAAACAGATTTGAAAATAGAATATAAGGGCTAAGTAAAAATTTCGTCCCCCAAAGCATCGTGGTTGCTCAAGGGTGAAGGCATGCATATTGTATGTCGAAGTCTTGAACAACCACGACAACGCAGGTGGGCGGACTTTTTGCGACGCCATCAACAACAAGGACATCATATGAACTACCCCACTTTCTTTAACGACATTCCCCCCATCCAAATGTCTGATCCACTGGCACAACTACTCGGTGCCGCTGAGAACGGTCTCTTCACCTATACGTACCTTGATATGGTGAAGCTGGCCGGTCACTCCTGCCCCACCGTCGCTGGAGCCTGGATCATGTGTGATCTGGGACTCAAAAAACTCTACGGGGAGACCACTCCGGTACGGGGAAAAATTAAGATTGAGATGCGTGGAGCCCTTGATGAAGGGGTTGAGGGGGTCATTGCTCAATGTATCAGTCTGATTACCGGAGCCGCCAATGAAGGGGGATTCAAGGGGCTGGGACCAAACTATGCCCGCAATAATCGGCTCTTTTTTGGTTGTGATATCAACGGCGAGGTTCGCTTGACCCGCCTCGATAACGGCAAAAGTGTCACCA
>JAGGWI010000136.1 GCA_021157505.1 Desulfuromusa sp.
CTCATCAATATATTTATTGCCCGCTGAAATGAGTTCCCAGATGCTGATCAGGGCTTTATTAAAGGCCATATTGTTGAGGTGGGTATCTATTTTCTCAATAGTTACCGAGAACAGGTCAATAAGTGCCTGATCTGTACTGTCAGGATCTTGCGGGGCAGGGAGTTCTCCACCGAAATATTTACTGAGCATGGCGGTAGAGCGGCTGACCAGGTTACCTATATCGTTGGCCAGGTCCGAGTTGATCCGGTGGATCAGGGCATTATGGGAAAAATCACCATCGAGACCAAAGGGGACTTCACGGAGTAAAAAGTAGCGGATCGCATCAACGCCGTAGGTATCAATCAATTTATTCGGTTCAACGACATTCCGTAGACTCTTACTCATCTTTTGCCCCTCTACGGTCCACCAGCCATGAGCAAAAACTTTTTCTGGTAATGGCAGCCCCGCAGCCATGAGGAATGTTGGCCAATAGACCGCATGAAAGCGTAAAATATCTTTACCGATGACATGGACTGCCGGCCAATAGGTTGCAAATTTGCCATCCTTATCTTCAGGATAACCGAGGGCTGAAATGTAGTTTGTGAGGGCATCAAACCAGACATAAATGATATGTTTTTCATTGCCCGGAGCAGGGATGCCCCAGGAAAATGAGGTTCGTGAGATGGAAAGATCGCGTAATCCCTCCTTGATAAAACTGAGGATTTCATTGCGCCTTGATTTGGGCTGGATAAAATCAGGATTATCTTCTATATGTTTGAGCAGTTGATCCTGATATTTACTCATCCGGAAAAAGTAGGACTCTTCTTTCAATTTAGTCGTTTTACGACCACAATCAGGGCAATTTCCATCAAGCAGCTGCGTCTCTGTCCAGAATGTTTCACAGGGGGTGCAGTACCAGTCTTCGTACTCACCGAGGTAGATATCACCTTTGGCTTGAATCGCCTTGAATTGTTCCTGAACTGTATGTTTATGTCGCTCCTGGGTGGTGCGGATAAAGTCGGTATGGGAGATATCCAATTTATCCCAGAGGGATTGAAAACGTTTAACCACTCGATCAGCCAATTCCAGTGGGGTCTCGCCATTGGCTTTTGCAGCCATTTCCACCTTTTGACCATGCTCATCTGTTCCGGTTAAAAAGGCAACATCGTAGCCCCGTGCCCGTTTGTAACGCGCTATGACATCACAGGCCAGGGTTGTATAGGCATGACCGATGTGGGGAACATCATTGACATAATAAATGGGTGTGGTGACGTAAAAGGTTTTACTCATCTCTATCTCCATAAGCATTTTGCACTTTTAATTCAGGCTGACTGTACTGGTCGATATATATAATGGTTTGATATTGTGACCTTATCAGGTGCTGTTTTCTGGTGGTTTTGCCTGTCGGTTTGAGCGCCGTCTTGGTCTTCTGCGGCGGCGTTTATTTTTCTTCTCTTGATCCGGATTCTCACTGTTTGCTTGCTGTCCCTTTTCTTTGACAATTTTGTCACTGTTATTCGGTCTGTTTGATTGTGGTTGTGGCCTGTTCGGCTTGGGTTTGTCGGTTCGCTCTGCAGGTCTCTTTTTGGCCGGCTCGCCAGTTTTGGCTGCCGATTCGGTTGTCCCATCTTCTACTTTTTTGAGTTCTTTTTTTAGCTCTTCAATATGCAGCTGACAACGTTCACCATTGTGGCATCTCAGGGTCACTTTTTGTGCCAGAATATCTCTTGAGATGACTTCTGCAGCTCCCGATTCAAGTTGTAGTTTTTTTCCACACTTGGGCAGGTGCTTTTTCATCTCATTGTAGGTTTCATATTCATACGCCAGGCAGCATAACAAGCGACCGCACTGACCCGAAATTTTAGTTGGATTTAATGCCAACCCCTGAGCTTTTGCCATTTTTACCGAAACCGGAACAAACTCACGCAGGTGACTGCTGCAACAGAGTTCTCTACCACAGATTCCCAGTCCACCGACCTGTTTGGCTTCATCTCTGACACCAATCTGTCGCATCTCAATGCGGGTGCGAAAATGTTGTGCCAGATCACGGACTAACTCACGGAAGTCAACCCGACCATCAGCGGTAAAGTAGAAGATGATTTTTGAGCCATCAAACAGGTACTCAGCCCGAACCAGCTTCATCTCCATATTGCGCTGTTTGACTCTCAGTCGGCAAAATTGCAATGCTTCTGCTTCTCTGAGAGAGTTGCTCTGAGCCATTTGCAGATCGTTTTCTGCCGCGATACGCAGAATTGATTTGAGCTTTGGCGGAGCTTGATCCGGGGTGATTTCACGTGGTTTTCTGATCACGGTACCAAGTGCTCGACCCCGTTCGGTCTCGACAATAACTTTATCCCCCGGGATGAGCTTGAAATCCTGAGAATCAAAATCAAAAATCTTACCGGCAGTGTGAAATGAGATGCTGACTATATTAAGTTTATCCATGGAAATATTTATCCTTTTAAGCTCAGGCTGTGGTGATCCGCATCAGCATGATTTCCAATGTTAACCGTCGGTTGAC
>JAGGWI010000004.1 GCA_021157505.1 Desulfuromusa sp.
CAACCAGATAGAGAAAACGAACCGTACCCGCTTCGATCCCCTGCAAAATCCCATGAGCATCAAGACCCCCGTCAGGGAGATCACAGTACCAGGCTTTGGCGAACTTGGCTTTGTTGTCGGCATAGGGCTGAAACCCCGGTAATTCCTCAGGATAGACACCCATGTTGAGAACGCCTTGCCCATTCCCTTTTTCGTTGAGCGGAAACAGTCCACCGTCAACATTTAAAGCTCCACTGAGAATTGCCAGGTTGGCGACAGCTGCCGTTTTTGCGGTGCTCATTGATGATTTATAAATATCAGCACCGAAAACAACCGCAACTTTAGCAGCCGATCCGATAATATCCGCAGCCTGCTCCAGAGCCTCACGATTGAGACCGGTCATCTCAATCACCTTCTCCAGATCCACAGATGCCAGGTCAGCTTGCAGCTCATCCATATTGGCAACCGTGGACTGCAACTTCTCCTTATCGAGATAACCCCGATCCAGCAACAATCGACCAAGACCATGTGCCAGTGCTATCTCACTGCCGGGCTTATAGCTCAGTTGACTATCGGCAAACTGGGTCAGGTGAATCCGACGCATATTTGCAATCACCAGCTTACCGCCATTACGCCGGACCGCATCTTGAATTTTCCAATCAACCGCCGGAACCTCTGCCGTGGGATCAGCACCGAAGACCAGAACCGCATCGGCATCACCGATGGCTGCTATCAGGTTACTGGCACCGTGTAAACCAAGCCCATTGTCGAGGACCTGCTGTACCCGCAGGGCACCAAAACGGGCCTCTGTATCAATATTGTTACTCCCTATCGCCGCTCTAAAAAGTTTCTGGAACAGGTAGTTTTCTTCATTGGTCAAATGTGGAGAAGCAAAGCCAGCTATAGCCGAAGCACCGCTTTCTTTCTTGATTCGCTCAATCTCTGCGACCACCCGCTCAATAGCGTTATCCCAGGTTACGGGTTTCTGTTCCACAACCGGTTCGGTCAGACGTTTTTTATTATTGATGTAGCTGTAGCCAAAGAAACCACGAACACAAAGAGTTCCATTATTGGTTGTCCCTTCATCGTTGGAGGTCACTCGACACACTTCATTGTTCAGGACATTAAGATCGATCTGGCATTGCCCGGGACAATGGGCACAAACGGTCGGAACCTTCGTGAGCGCCCAGGGACGCGCCTTAAACTTGAAAGGTTTGGAGATCATCGTTCCGGTAGGACAAACAGCGACACAGTTACCACAGTAAGTACAGTTTTCAACTTTTTTATCGATAAAAGCCCGATCCCCTTTGTCATTGACAAACAGGGCATCTGCACCAATCAATTCGTGACAGACTTTGACACATTTTTCACAGAGAATACAGCGATTCGGCACCTGTTGAATCAACGGCCAGTGATTAATTGTTGCCGGGTTGACATCCTCGGCTTTAAACTCCTGATGGGTCACATCCAACTCATAACAGACATCTTGCAAATCGCACTCACCACCAGCATCACAAACCGGACAATCCAACGGATGGTTCACCAGAATCAATTCCATGATCTGCTTACGACCCCGGGTCAGCTTTTCTGACTGGGTGGTCACGTTGATACCCTCTTTGACCGGAGTATCACAGGCGGTCATTGGACGATCAATACCCTCAATTTCCACAGCACAAACCCGACACGCACCAGTCGTCGATACTTTTTCTAACCAACAGAGGGTTGGAATATGGATATCCAATTGCCGAGCGGCCTTAAGAATTGTTGTGCCCTCAGGAACGCTCACCGACTTACCGTCTATCGTCAGGTTGACCATATTATATTCACCTCAAATGCTGGCTGATTTTGCTCTGGACAAAGCTTCTGCCACAGATACAACTTTTAACTTTATTCAATTAAATTACAATCATCGAAACCCGATAACAGCGCAGACAACGCTCAGCTTCCAGAACCGCTTCACTGTCGGAGAAACCGAGTTCAACTTCGTTGTAATTTCCCTCACTAGCTCTTTCTTTACCGTGGATTTCATGCTGATTAAAACGCTGAACCGCATCAAGCCAGGGGACCTCTTCATCCTTATTGTAAACCCCCAGATTGGTCAGGATATCTGCATGAAAATCGTCATCGGTCAGATAGGCTTCACCTTCCTCTAACCAACGTTGGATCACATTCGCGGCACGGTGGGCATTGCCGACACAGGCCACGACTGTCAATGGGCCAATCTCGGCATCGCCAGAAGCGAACACACCATCCATATCAGTCAACAGGGTACGTGACAGCGGATTTCCCATATCATCATTCAAATCTCGATCAGCTGCGTTTTTTAATGGGATATACTTGGTGACAACGGTGTTCCAACGGGTGATTTTTATACCGCTATCCTTAGTGATAAAGGAAAGATCCGGATCCTGACCAATGGCCGGGATCAAGGTATCACACTCAACGATGAACTCACTGCCTTCAATCGGCTGGGGACGGCGGCGACCCGAGTCATCAGGCTCACCCAGTTTCATCCTCAAACACTCAACCCCGGTTACCTGACGCTTGTCATCAACGACGATCTTCTTCGGTAGCACCAGAAACTCAAACTGGACGTTTTCTTCTTCGGCACCCTCGATCTCCCATGAATCGGCAGGCATCTCTTTGCGAGTACGGCGATAGAGCAGAGTCGTTTTTTCAGAACCTTCACGTAGTGTCACCCGGACGCAGTCGATTGCGGTATTACCACCACCAACCACACAGACCTTTTTGCCCATACCGGTCGGCTTACCCAGATAAGCATCCCTGAGAAATTCGATGCCACCGGCAAGAAAACCCTTATAGCCTTCATCCTCACCCTCAACCCCCATCGGTTTCGACTTGTGGGCCCCGGGTGCCAGCAGCACAGCATCAAACTTCTCTTTCAATTCCATCAGACTGATATCGGTACCAACTTTGGTATCGTAATGGATTTCTACCCCCATGGAGCAGATAATATCGATATCACGCTGTAAGATAGGGCGAGGCATCCGGAAAGAGGGAATTCCAACCGCAACCATGCCGCCACCGTGACCTTCCGGCAGTGCCTCATAAATAGTGCAGGGATACCCTTCCAGAGCCAGATAGTAAGCCGCTGCCAACCCCGCCGGACCGGCACCAACGATGGCAACCCGCTTATCTTTTTTAGGCTTCGGTTGCATCGAAGGCTGATGGTTGTGTTTCCATTCGTAATCAGAAGCGGTCCGCTTAAGCACCATAATGTTGATCGGGCTGTCGACATTGGCACGACGGCAGGCAGTCTCGCAGGGGTGGGGACAAACCCGGCCACAAACTGCCGGGAACGGCATGCTTTCGCGGATAATACTCAGCGACTCATCAAAGCGGCGATCTTTAATTGCTTCAATATACGCAGGAATATCAATATGGGAAGGACATTTATCCTGACAGGGAGCGGTCATTTTAAATTTGTAATCAACCTTTTTCTTCGCTCTGTTCTCACCCTGGATATAAGCAAGATAGTCGTCCCGAAAATGCCTGACGGTATCGACAATTGGAATCGCTGAAGTCATACAGAGAGTGCACTTACAGTTCTGCAGCAGCTCAGCAATATTCTCAATTGTATCCAGATCAGCCTCTTCACCCTTACCGGAAACGATCCGCGCCAGCGTATCCTGCATCACCCGAGTCCCCTTTTTTCCCGGAGAGCATTTGGCACAACAGTAATCTTCCTGAACATGCTTGGCATATTCAGCCGCCATTGCAACGACATCAACATTAGGGTCATTGAGAATGAATCCATCCCACCCCATGAAGGCTGAAATCTGCTTCTCACCATCAAAGGTGACTGGCAGTTTCTTTTTAGCAACTTCAACATCGACATCGCCACCTTGACGATTATCAACAACCTGTCTTCCCCAACTGGAAAATGCAACCTGTGACAAACCGGCCTCCTATGACCTGTTTCGACCCTCCAAAAAGGAAGGTCGAAAAACCCGATAAGGGGTAGAATCACCAGATGTTCTGGTGGTTTTCAGTGTTTAGAATCGTATACAGTATGCAGGTAAATACCACAAACAATAACCCTAAATCAAGGCTATTTTTTGCCATAAATCAATGAAAAATAGAGGCAAAGGCAAGGAAAAACAATTTGTTAGGTTGAGAGATTCTCAACCACCTTACTGCTTCCAGGGAAGAGGTGGTGGCTCATTGTCAATCAGCCAGGTGCCCGAATCTGAATCTTTTTTCTTAATTAAGCGCCACTGCTGCTTCCAACGCCATTTTTTGATCTGACTCGAAGGGAGGTGGTAATACTCCATAACATAAGCGGTATCAACCCTCTCTTTATCCTCACCCAGATCGATGCTTGTAATGGAGCTATCAACAATATGGAGATCGTCGTCTTCCTGAAACTGCTCCATAAAAGCACCACGCACTCTCAGATTCACATAAGCGGCAGCACCCTGAAAGTCGCTCCAGCGCATCGCCTCGCTGAAGCCTTCACTGACTTTGTCCTGCTTCGGTGTAACCTGTAATGAACTAAGACAGGCGGTCAAAAGCAGAGTCAGAAGTAATAAGGTAAATATATTGCGCACAGCAAGCCTCCCATTTGAACAGAGAAAAGGTTCATAAGTCTTCGTCACAAAAAATTTATTGATGGCCCCATCAAACCTGCCCGTTGAGACCATTTTCTTTCATCTGAGAAATTGTCGACCGATAATCCTGCGCACCAAAGACAGCGCTGCCTGCGACAAAGACATCAGCACCAGCAGCGGCAATCTTCTCAATATTATCCACCTTCACCCCGCCATCGACCTCTAATTCAATCGGCAGACCAAGGGTATCAATTCGGTGGCGCAGCTCCACAATCTTTGGCA
>JAGGWI010000003.1 GCA_021157505.1 Desulfuromusa sp.
ACTGAGGCAAACATGAGCAAGCAGGTTAAGAGTGTGACCTTGAGACGTTTCATCATAAATCTCCTTTTCAATGGGTTGTTTGGACCGCTGATTCAACTTTCCAGTGCAACAGGGGAACTAAAATCTTCGATCGTTGTGCTTCTATTGCGCCGCCGCTTGCTTACCTTTCATAATCCCATCTAAACGGTTTCTGCAATTCGTTTTACCACATTATTCGTCCATCCCCTGTCGATCGGGAGAAAAAGTCAATATCCGACCGGGATGGTTTTTTTTACTTCAGTTGCTATGCTGAGAATACCTTGTCGATATTCTCCATCGCCCAGTCAATATCTTCCCTGGTGATGACTAGGGGCGGCGCAAAGCGGATGATATTGTCATGGGTCTCTTTACACAGGATGCCGAGCCCTTCAAGTTGTTGGCAGTATTTTCTCGCGCCGCCAGCCTCAGGATTAAGCTCAACACCGATCAGAAGCCCCCGCCCACGAATCTCCTTGATAAGTTGGGTGTCTATCTGTTTGAGCCCGGTGCGAAAATATTCCCCCATTTTATCAGCATTTTCGATCATATTTTCATCAGCGATGACCCGGATTGCTGTCCTCGCGACGGCACAGGCTAGCGGGTTTCCACCAAAAGTGGAGCCATGTTCCCCCGGCTGAAGAACGTTCATAACCTCGTGACTGGATAAAACTGCAGAGACCGGATAAAACCCACCGGATAAAGCTTTGCCCAACAGAGTCATATCCGCTTCGATTCCTTCGTGTTCTTCGGCCAGCAATCTGCCGGTACGGCCCAGACCCGTTTGAATCTCATCCAGAATCAAAACAACATTGTTTTTTTGGCAAAGTGCTTTGGCTTTTTTAAGATATCCTTCTGGGGGAATGATGACTCCCGCCTCCCCTTGGATTGGCTCAACGAGAAATGCAACTGTATTGGGGGTGATGGCTGCTTCAAGTGCATCAGCATCCCCATAGGGGACCACTTTAAACCCCGGGGTGAAAGGGCCGAAGCCTTTTCGCGAACTCTCATCTGAAGAGAATCCAACGATGGTCACGGTGCGACCGTGAAAATTATTTTCACAGACGATGATTTCGGCCTGTCCTTGAGGTATCCCTTTGGTTTGATAGCCCCATTTGCGTACCACTTTGATCGCGGTTTCAACCGCTTCGGCACCGGAATTCATCGGTAACACTTTGTGGGAGTTGGTCATTTCACAAATTTCTTTGTAGAAAAGAGCAATCTGATCATTGCGGAAGGCCCGAGAGGACAGGGTCAGCTTCTGGCATTGTTCAACCATGGTAGCTTGAATCTTCGGGTGGCAATGCCCCTGATTAATCGCTGAATAGGCTGAAAGACAGTCCATGTAACGTTTTCCGTCAACATCCCATACCCATACCCCCTTGCCACGACTCAGAACAACATCCAGAGGATTGTAGTTTTTGGCCCCATAGCGATTTTCCATTTGAATATATTCTGCTGTTTCCATACGGGTACTTTTCCTTAGGCTGTTAAGGGGAACAGAAACGGGTTGCGGTCAGGTTCTATCCACCGGTTCCCCTTAGCTTGAAGTTGACGGTTTGACAAAAGCGGTAACGACTCACTCTGGCCAGTCTCCGCATTGGGCCTCTGCCTACCGATTTTTTTTTGGAAAAAGATGTTTACCATCACCAGTCAATCCCATTGGCTAAGAAATTTTGGCGGAAGAAGAACCCATTTTTTCTTGGCTTTCATGATTACGAAAGATTCGCTGGAACCGATATTCTCAATGCTGGGGAGCCTTTGAGACATAAAGAGATAAAGCTCTTCTATATCACCATGAAAAACAACTTCAGCAAAAACATCGTATCTCCCGGTCACGGCGTAAGCAGAGTGAACATCTTCGAGTTCCGAAATCTTCGTCAGAGTTTCATCTAGCCGACTGTCATCCTTGACCCCGATGGCAACCAAGGCCATGATCAATCCCTTGACCCTGAAAATATCGACCAGCCCGGCAATCTTCAACGCACCGGAGTTGATAATATTTTTCATTCGGGCATTTATCGTAGGGTTTGAGATGTCAAGCTTTTCAGCCAGAGCCTTGGCCGGCATCCGCCCATCTTCACTCAGGTGGCGGATGAGGTTTTTATCCAGATCATCAAGATTTTTCTTCGCCTTCATGGAATTATTTCCTGTCCTTTCCTGCACTGAAGACACCCGGGGTACAGTTGAGATATGCCGGCAGCCTGCACTTTGGTGATGTCGAATGAAAAGTTCTCCGACTGAAAACCAGTAGTCCTTGTCGACTCAGGTTTAATCTGCAGTGTCACCTTTCCACCATTAACAATTTATATATATAAAAATATACTGTTATAAATTTTATATTTTAAAGATTTTTATATGTATTTTTTTATAATTTGAAGATATAACACTTTTATAGCAGCAAATAGCTGCCTGTCAACCATAAATTTAAACTATTAGGAGCCTGCCTTAAAATTTAATGCCACCAGTGGCGTTGCTGACTTATTCGATCCAATTCGGCAAAAGAAACTGCTTTCTGTGGCTCGAAATGGTAAGGACCTTCTGGCAACAAATTTTCGGGAGAGTTCAGGCGTGCCCAAAGACAGGACGGACTGGGTTGAAGTGGCTACACTTTTAGATTCCACCACACATATTCGCTTTTATTTTTATTTTCCCCCTTGCCGGCAAGGTGTCCCCTATGAGTTTCAATGTTCTGACTGCTGAAATTTCCCATGAAACCAATACGTTCAGCCTGCACAAAACCGGCAAAGAGGCTTTCATGGTCCGTTATGCCCTGATGGGTGCGGCAGCTATTACCGAGCGGGGCGATGAGAATACCGAACTTGCTGGGTTTCTTGATGCCGGTCGTGCGCATGATTGGCAAGTCACTCATACTCTTAGCACTGCTGCCGGACCCAGCGGTAAAATCAGGCGCAAGGCGTTTGACTGGCTCTGTGAGCCGATCCTTGCGAGCATAAAAAAATATCCCTTCGATGGGCTGTTGCTTGGTTTGCATGGTGCGATGGTTCTCGATTTCTGTGATGACGGTGAAGGTGAACTACTTCAGCGTATCCGCAGTCTGGTCGGCAAGGAGATGCCGATTGCGATCACTCTGGATCCACATGCCAATGTCAGTGAGAAGATGTGTGAGCTAGCGGATATTATTGTTTCGTTTCAAACCTACCCACACATTGATATGCGTGACATCGGACGCCAGGCTGGAGACATTCTCCAACGCACCATGGCCGGTGAAATCAAGCCGCGCACTATCCGCGTCGGCCGCCCCATGCTTGAAGAAGTCAATGGTGGCCGCACCGACATCGGCCCGATGATCGAGCGCAATGCCGCGGCGCGTGCCTATGAGGAGCAGGCGGATGTCTTTGTTGTCAGCATCAATGCAGGTTTTGCCAGTGCCGATGTCAGGGAGGCTGGCCCGACAGTGTTGGTGAGCGGACAGGGGGATTTTGTTGCACACACTGCTTTTGCTGAAACGATCGCTGATGATATCTGGAATCGCCGCTTTGAGGTGCTCAACGATTATCTCAGCGTTGACGTGGCTGCAGCTATTGCAGCCACTTACGAACCCGACAAGGGGCCGCTGATAATTGCCGATTATGCAGATAATCCTGGCGCGGGCGGCTATGGCGATTCAACGGAACTGTTGCGCGCACTGCTCGATGCAGGTGTAAAGAATGCTTGTTTTGGTCCCATGGTGGATGGTGCGTCAGTGCAGATGCTGCAGTCTGCTGTTGTTGGCCAACCTGTACAGATTGCGCTTGGTGGCAAGACCGATCCAGACTTCGGTGGTGGTCCCCTTGTGCTAGAGGCCGAATTGCTCTCCCTCAGCGAAGGACATTTCATTGGCGATGGCCCAATAAACCATGGGCTCAGCGGTAATTTCGGCCCCAGTGCCGTCATCCGCGTTGGTGGCATTGAAATTTTGGTGGTCACCATCCCCAAGCAAATACTTGATTTGCAACAATTCAAAGCCTTCGGTATCGACCCGCAAAGTAAAGGTGTCGTGGCGCTAAAATCGATGCAGCACTTCCGTGCTGCGTTCGAACCGATTTCGGGAAAAATAATCGTCTGTGACAGTGGTGCACTTTGCACCCCACGTTACGATCGGCTGCCATATCACAACGTGCCAAGACCGATCTTCCCCTTAGATCAGCCAGAAGGCTGATATTGTTCTCATTTAATTTAAAGGGGTGTTATGGGGCACTGAGTGAACTCCTCAACTTTTACCTACATAAAATGGAAGAGAACCATTTTATAAAATGAAGAAGGGTAAGAAAGAATATTTTCAACGTGTCACCAATGTGCAAATCAGGAAATAGAAACAGGGGGGGGGAAATAAAAAAGGGCGGCTCTTAACGAGACCGCCCTTTTTCGTGCTTAACTTCAATATGGAAAACTGATTGACTTGCCAGGAGATTAATCCAGCAGCTGTTTCGCGACAGCCACCATATTTTCTGCTGTAAAACCAAAATGTTGCATCAGTTCTCCGGCCGGAGCACTTGCTCCAAACTCATCCATCCCAATAGCTCGTCCATCAAGGCCAACGTAGCGCTCCCAACCAAAGGTGCTACCGGCTTCCATTGAAACCCGTTTGCTGCAGGCAGCCGGAAGAACCTCTTCGCGATAAGCGGCATCCTGGGCTTCAAACAACTCCCAACACGGCATTGAGACAACCCGCGTGCCAACGCCATCAGCCTGCAAAGTTTTCTGTGCGGCGATAGCATGCTGAACTTCTGAACCACTGGCCAACAGAATCAACTGTAACTCACCGGTTTCGGGAGAGAGGACATAACCACCTTTTTGTACTCCCGCTGCTGCGCCGAACTGGTTGCGATCAAGCGTTGGCAAACCTTGCCGGGACAGAACCAACATCGTTGGCCCCTGACGGTTCATAATTGCCGCCTTCCAGGCTTCGGACGTTTCGTTAGCATCACCCGGACGGATCACTGTCAAATTTGGCATCGCCCGCAAAGAGGCCAGATGCTCCACCGGCTGATGCGTTGGTCCATCTTCACCCAGACCGATAGAGTCGTGGGTCATCACATAGATTGGAGCTAAACCCATCAGTGCCGCCATGCGGATTGCCGGGCGCATATAGTCGGCGAAAACAAAAAAGGTTCCCGCGAAGGGGATAATTCCCGGAGTATGGCAAAGACCATTCATGATCGAGCCCATGGCGTGTTCGCGAATACCGTAATGGATATTGCGCCCACTCTGTCCGGGCAGCCAGGATCCCGCCCCTTTGATTTCAGTATTATTGGATGGCGCAAGGTCGGCAGATCCGCCAATTAAAAAGGGGAGTCTTTCAGCTAAACTGTTGATAGCTGCACC
>JAGGWI010000037.1 GCA_021157505.1 Desulfuromusa sp.
ATCCCCGGCAGCGCTGGGCCACCTAGACTTTCTACCAGGCCATCGTAACGCCCCCCAGCGGCAACAGCATTCTGTGAACCAAGTTGATCGGTGATCAGTTCAAAAGTGGTGCGCACATAATAATCCAGTCCCCGCACCATCCGTGAATTAACCGTAAACGGGATTTGCAACGCCTGCAGATACTCTTTAACCTGGGTAAAGTGATCGTTACAAGAGGAGCACAGATGCTCAATAACCGAAGGAGCATCGACAGTCGCCTCCTGACACCCTTTTGCTTTGCAATCAAGTACCCGTAATGGATTAGTTTGGTAGCGCCGTTGGCAATCAGCACAGAGGTTATTCAGACGCGATTCAAGGTAAGCGATCAACTCCTGCCGATATCCGGGACGGCAGTCTGGGCAACCAAGGGAGTTAATCTGCAGAGAAACTGCAGTGATCCCGATATGGTTAAAATATTGGTGTAGCATCGCCAGAACCTGAGCATCAATTTTGGCATCCTCAACCCCGATAACCTCAGCCCCGATCTGATGAAACTGACGATAGCGCCCCTTCTGTGGGCGCTCATAGCGGAACATCGGCCCCAGATAAAAGAGTTTTGAAATCGGATCAAGAGTATGTAAACGGTTCTGAATAAAAGAGCGCACCACCGGGGCAGTTCCCTCGGGGCGCAAAGTCAAAGAATTTTCACTTTTATCACTGAACGTGTACATCTCCTTTTCAACGATATCGGTGGTTTCACCAATGGAGCGGCTGAACAACTGGGTCTTTTCTACTACCGGTGTTCTGATCTCAGAAAAGCCATAGAGCCCGAACACCTCACGAGCACTCTGCTCCAAAAACTGCCAGGTTTCTACATCCCCAGGCAGGATGTCATTCATCCCCTTAATTGCAGTTATACTCAAAACAATGACCTTTTCTGCTATTGTTTAATTGATTATGGATTAGCGGAGCCTGCACAGACGGGAGAAGATACCCTATTTTGTATTGATCTGAAAGGGGTTTAAGCGATATTTTTAAAATTATTTCTGACTGGTCATGGGGAATTTATATTTAAGAATGGATGTAGCTCGGGTTGGCAAAAAAGCAGGGCACTAGTCATCTTTCGGAATATCTGCCACCCCACAAATAACATTCCGGGTCGCCTTACCGGCATACATTGCCCGGTCAGCTAATTCAAGTAGCTTTTTCTTCTCAGTCGCATCGGTCGGAAAAGTTGAAAATCCTATGGTAACAGTTACATAGCTTGGAGTCCCTTGCTTTTGAAGAAAGGCATACTCTTCAATCACTTTACGAATCCTCTCAGCAACAATCCGGGCGCCACGATCATCCGTCTCTACCAATATAGCAGCAAACTCGTCACCACCATAACGGAACAGCATATCGACATCCCGAACACATTCAGCTAACAGACGACCAACTTCCTGCAGCGCCGCACTTCCCGCCAGATGGCCGTAGCTGTCATTAATCTCTTTAAAGCGATCCAGATCAAGAAATAGCAGGGAAAACTTTAATCCATAACGCTGTGAGCGCCGGATTTCACGGTTCATTGAAACTTGCATGTAGCGATGATTATACAGTCCGGTCAAATCATCAGTATACATCAGCTCTTGAGCATCCTGATAACGGCAGGCATTTTCAAAGCCGAGGGCAACCTGATCACACAAATAACGCACATCCGCTAAAAAAACTGTTTCAGATAAATTTTCAGCCACATCACAGAGGATAACTCCCCCTTTGATAACATCGCCATCGCGCAATGGCAACATCCAGATACTCTCCCGCTGTTGCTGTAATTTAACCAACTGGGGAGTAACCTCTTCGTTCGGTTGGCAGAGACCTGTCAATCCATCCAACTGCGGCAGTAAAAGATCGACCAACTGATCGGCAAATTCAGCAGTCATTTTTTTTACTCCGGTGAGGGTCGGGGTAGCACCATTTTTCAGGGTAAAAGTGCAGCCGACACTCGCATCCATCGCACGCAGCAAAACATCCAGAGATTGAGGGATAAGACGTTCCAGATCGATCAATGATGATAGGGATCTCCCGGTCTGAAAGAGTTGAATCTGACGATGCAAATGGTCGTTTTCTGTCAGCAGGTTTCGCTGATCCAGGCAATTACGCACCAGATGCTTCAACTCTTCAGGATTAAATGGCTTGACCAGATAATCCCGAGCACCGTTCTTTAATGCATCAATAGCTGTTTCAAGACTGGCATGGCCGGTGACCAGGATGACATCCGGAGGGTTTGGCAGGGTTCTGGCAACACGCAGAACCTCCAGACCATTCCGCCCCGGCATAACCATATCTGTCAGCACCAGATCAATCGGGTTCTGCTGTAACAACGCAATGGCATCATCGCCATTGTCACAGACCTCAACCCGATAACCTTCTTCCAACAGTAAATCACGATAGAGCTTGCGGAAAAAAAGCTCATCATCAACAACCAGGACATTTGATTGGACAGAAAGCATAAGGCTCCTTTAATAATAAGAAACTACTAACAGCATCAAGAGGGAATGTCAACGAAAATTACCCTGCCGCCACTGCTTAACCTGCCAACCTTGTTCAGAATACTGCGCCTGAAGAGTTCCTGAAAGATCGGTTCGATAGAGTGGAATGTTATTTTTACGTAGATGGTTGACCACCGATTTTGCTGGCAGATGATAGCGGTTCTGGTAACCGGAAGAAACCAGACAAGCCTGCGGTAGAAGTTGATCAATGAGCTGGTCAGTTGCTGAAAACTTACTGCCGTGATGAGGTAACTTCAGCAGAGAGACCGGTCCAGGTATCCCCGCAGCCAAGAGTTTGTATACCCCCGGCTCTTCCAGATCTCCTGTCAACAACAAGCTGTTGTCTTTACTATGCTCATAATAGATCACCAGAGAAGTATCATTCTTATGGCTACCTGCTGCGGCACCATTGAATATATGCAGGGAACCGGAGGTCCAACAGGGGATCTCACTCCATCCGGCGGGTGCAACTTTGACTGGAATAGCTTTTTTCAGCAAAACATTCTGCAAACTATAGTGCAGATTGGCAGATGGCTGCCCAAACCAGAATTCCCGTACCGGAAAATTATCCAGAATAAAAACCAACCCCTTACGATGGTCCAGATCATCGTGGGTTAAAACCACCGCAGTCAGTTCAGACACCCCCAACGCTGCAAAAGCCGGTGCCAGCAAACGCTCACCCACATCAAACCTGTCACTGTAAAACCCACCACCATCAATCAGAATAGCCTCTCCATGATTGTTCTGCAACAGCATCGATTCACCCTGACCGACACTGAACATGGTCAATGAAACCGGCAATGATTGAGCTAGAGGGAATTGCCACAGGATAACAGCTGGCAACAGACAGATTGCGACCAGTCGCAGTCTGCTCATTTTTGCGAAATATGGAGATAACAGCAACGGTAAGATAAACAGTGCCACTGCCAGGTTCTGCCAAGCAGACAGAAATAGATAGGTTCCACCACAGCCAGGAAGTGCAGTAAACCAGTTAGCCAGCGACAATACAACCTCCAGAACATAGCCGCAAAGCTGAAATAATAGTTCTGCCAGTTGGGGGAAAAGTTGGTAGAAGAGCAGTCCTGAGAATCCGACCGGCAGAGCCAACAGGGTGATAACTGGAACACAGATAAGATTAGCCAGGACTCCGATCGGGGCAAAAAGATGAAAATTAAAAAGAACCAGAGGCAAGGTGGCAAGCGTTGCAGCAAAGGTCACCATAAATAGCTGAATTGGATAACGGAAGTAAAGGCGAAGATTGTCACCTTGATGTTGCCACAGTGGGCGCCAGAGGAGAATCCCGGCAGCACCGGAAAAAGAGAGTTGCCAGCCTGCCTGCCAGAGAAGTAACGGATTAACCAGAAGAGACAGCAGTGCCAGAGAAGCTAACAGTAACAAGGGATTGACATAATAACGCCAGCACAGAAATACTGCCACCAGAACGGCCAGAACAAAAGCCCGACGGGTCGAAACAGCATCACCCGTCAAGAGTAAATAGCCAAACAACAGTGGTAATAATACCAGGGGCAAAACGCGTTGTGGTGGTTGCCAATTGAGCAAACGTGGAAAACGGCGATAAATACTGAGTAGTAGACGATAACCCAGTAGGGCAATCATCCCGAGATGGAGGCCGGAAATAGCAAAAAGATGACTGATACCGCTCCTTGCCAGAGTTTTCCGGATAGTATCGGGAATAACCCGCCCTTCTCCCAACACCAATGCCCTGACCAGATAAGCACGATCCTCAGGCATCAACCCCTGAATGGTTGCAGCAACTCGACTCCGCCATGGAACCACCCCCCGGTCAAAAGCACTGTTCTGCTGTTCCAGAACTGTAATTTTTTCAAAATTTTTCACCCAGGCGGTCATGTCAGTATGCTGACTGGCTAGATAGCGTGGCCAGTTAAATTCTCCCGGGGTACCAAAGAGACGCGGTTGCCGCATGCGACTTTTACAGCGAATAACATCACCAGGAAAAAGTTGGTCCGTCCCCTCTCCCATGTACAGTCGCACCAGCAAAGGAGATTCCAGCAGTATCGGCTCACCTTTCATGGTCACCGCATCGGCACGCAATTCAATCCAGCTCCGTCCCTCAGTCAATTGCCTGATATCGATGACTGTCCCGGTCAAGGTGACTTTTCGCGCCAGTTGATCGATATGAACAACATCTTGACGAGACGGAAATTGCAAGGGGTAGCGGAGGTTTGAGAAAACAGAAACAGAAAGGAACAGGAGGATTAAAGCGATCCGGTTGTACTTATACAGCAGGAAAAACAGTGAGCCAGAGATCGCAGCAAGCACCCAACCAAAAGAGTTTGGCAAGGTATAGATTGGGGCCAGAGATAAGCCGGTAATCGTTGCAGATAGGGCGACAAGTATCGGCTGCATATCCCCCTCCCGCATTACAGATTAACTAGGAGGCTGTCGGACTATACAGACCGAAGCGAAAATTTGCAGTCGGGTCATGGATAGTCCGACAGCTTCCTAATATCAGATCGTTTATTCAAAGCTGATCAGGTTTTTGCTTTCTTTTCAACTACGTCACCTTTGCCATCTTCCAGCTGAGAAATATACTCTTCAGCAAGAGCAACATCCTTTTTACAGCCGATAAAGACTGGAGAACGCTCATGAATCTGTTGTGGCTGCAGATCAAGAATTGGCCGACGCCCATCGGAAGCGGCACCACCAGCTTGCTCAATTAAATAAGCCATCGGATTCAATTCAAACAGCAATCTTAATTTACCTTCGGGGAGATTCTGCAAGTGGGGATAAAAGAAAACCCCCTGCCCTTTGAGCAGAATCTGATTGATGTCGGGGACAAAACCACCACTGTAGCGCAACTTGACTCCACGCTCTTCCAACTTGGTGACAAATGCCTCAACCCCAGGGGTATAGAGATTACGTTGCCCCCCCGGTGAATAAAGATTCCCTTGTGGCTTCAAAGTAATATTTTCCTGCAACAGGGTATATTCCCTGAGCATGTTCATCCCAAATTCATGAACCCCTTTGCCGACACTGTAGACCAATGTCGTCCGTGGGCCATAAAGAATATAGACAGCCGCAACCTGATTACGACCTGATTGCAGCAGGTCACATCCTTCAAAGATTGAGACAATAGTACCAACAGCCAGATTAACATCAACCAGAGAAGAGCCATCCAGCGGGTCAAAAGCAACGGAATATTTCCCACCACAGTCAGGAGAAACCGGGATAATTTCATCCATCTCTTCCGACATCATATTGGCAACCACACGGGAATGATCCAATCGCTTACGCAAGATTCGATCGGCCAGAACATCCAGCGCTAACTGTTGTTCCCCATAGAGGTTGGAGGTACCGGCCACTCCCAGATCACCCGTGCTGATAGAGTGGATAATATATTTGGAAGCTTCAGCAATTTCGCAAATCAAATGGGTCAGATTTTCATTGATGTAGTGCTCACGTAAATGGCGGCGCAAATCAATCTGAAATTTTGTTTTTCCCGCTCTGCTCGTTGGGCTCATTGGACTGAAACCTCCCTGGATTCAGTAAAGTCACGTGCAAGATTCTAGCAGCCTGTCGGACTATCAATGAACTGGCTGCAAATTCGTCTATTTGGCCTATATTTCAGCTCCTTTTCGACCAATAGCTACGGCTATTACTCTCAAACGAGCTAAAATCTGGGCTCAAATATCCAAATTTTCGCTTCAGCCCTGATTGTCCGACAGGCTGCTAGCATATTAAAGTGAGTCAACAGTCTAGCCCAATTTAAATAAAGCAGCAACCATGAACTTACATTAATTATTATTTTTCTTGAGGTGTTGATAAATTCGCACTAGGAGGCTGTCGGATTATACGGACTGCAGCGAAAATCCGGAGGTTTGAGAACAGTTTTTAGCTCGTTTGCAGCCAAGCCAGACAGCCTCCTAACTCTGCGGCTCAACTCGGGGGAAATCACACCACAATAGAGTGGCACCAACCACCGCCAGCGGTATACAGAAAAGCTGTACAAAAGGGATTGCCAGCATACAGAAAACCCCACAGGCATAACCGAGCATAAGAATCGGGTGTTTGAATAGATAGCGCCGTTGCTCAGAAAAACTCAATTGTTTGCGCATCAGGACAAAAGCCATATATTCAACCGCCAGAAAAAAAAGGGTGAAAGCCGGAGCAAGCACAGCATAAATCAACGTCCCGATGCCGGGAATAAAATTGATACCGAACAGCAGAATCATGCAACTGACAAATACTGCCATTTTTTTAATCTCAATAACAACGGCATATCTGGAGTCCTTCCAAAAAAGCTTCAGACTGAAAGGTTCCTCACTCGGCACGCCACTAATCAACACCTCAGTTCGCTCAGAAAGAAGTTCGTTAAATGGAGAAGCAATCAAATTACCCATAACGGTAAATGAAAAGAAAACGATGACTGTAGTCAGCAGTGAAGCGACCATCCACGACAGGTAGTAGAGGAGCGTTCCATACCAGACCTCGGTGCTCGGTGCATAGGCTTCCAACATTCTCTGGAACAGATCGAGTCCAAAATAAACCGTAAGCGTAAATACCAGCAGGTTGATAAAAAAGGGAATCAGCAGATATTTTAATAATCCGGGTTTCTGCCGAAAAAATTTGACTGCACGCAGCGGGTAACTGAAACCTCGGGAAAATCCAGCAACCGGTCTGATAGCAGCAGAGATATTGATCATGAGATGGTCCGACAGGCATGCAAACCTTTTTTCAAGGTTGGATATTGCAGTTTGATAGCGAGCTTCTCAACCATTTTCCGATTAGACATGCGCCGGGATTCCTTCAAAAATGAGAAGGTCAGCGGGTTCATCACTTTCTCTGCTTCAACCCAGCTTAATTGTTCCGGTTGCGGCAGGTCATACATTTCAGCAACCGCTATAAAATACTCACTCATGCTACTTTCTTCACCATCACAGATATTAAAAATATCCCCATCCTCACCCCTCTCCATTGCCGCCAGACAGATCGTCACCAGATCAAGGCTGTGAATTCGATTGGTTCCAGGGGCATCCTCCGGGCGCAGAACTTCATGCCCTTTTTTCAGTTGAGAAATGGGCAATCTTCCCGGGCCATAGATTCCTGTCACCCGCAATATAATTAATTCAAACCCCAGCTTATCTGCCTGTTCACGTAGTTGATTTTCAGCACTGATCCGCCGCTTCGCCCGACTTGACATCGGGGTAACCGGAGTCTCTTCTGTCACCAGTTCATCTCCGCAATCACCATAAACGCCACTGGTACTGATATAAACAATCTTGCACGGACAATTATCGGCCGCCAGTTTCCGGCAAAAATTCACCATCCGGTAGTCACTCGACCCACCCCCCTGCGGGGGCATAAAATAGAACAGGTTCTGTCCATGCACCGGGAGATCGGGGATATCCTCCTGATAATCAAAGTTGGCAACAATTGCCTTGATACCAGCCGACTGTAGAACGTCAACACCCTCTTCATAATGGATCGTTGCCTGAACTTGATGGCCCTGCTGGATCAACTCCCGGGACACCCGGAAACCAATATCACCACAGCCAATTACGGTAAAATCACCCACGTCTTCTCCAATTCAGTATCTATTTAGATAATTGGGGACTGAATTCACATTCTGTCTCCCGATAATCCGGGGACAGACCAAAGGTCAGTCCCCTGCCTACAGATATTGTAAGCTTTTATTGATAATTTCATAAAGATCACTTGATAGATCCATTTTCTGCAAACGAACCAACTGTTGCTCCATTATCTGACGGCGTTCTGGTTCCAGATGTTTCCAACGGGTCAAAGGAGCTGCCATCCGGGCAGCAACCTGCGGATTTCTCTGGTCAAGCAGAATGATCTGCTCAACCAGCAGTTGATATCCACCACCATCGGGACGGTGGAAA
>JAGGWI010000247.1 GCA_021157505.1 Desulfuromusa sp.
CTTATTGTTGCTCCAGTTTGTCAGGCTGAGTTGCTTCAGGTTGCAGAACTTACGGAAACCAGACGTGGTTCGGGAGGTTTTGGCCATACCGGGAAGAGTGAATCATATAATGGAAGGACATGATCCAAAAGATTTACTTGATTTCCCCTGTCATTACCAATTTAAAGCACTTGGTCTAGCTGGTGACAGCTTCAGGGATGGTATCGTTGCCGCAGCCGGAAAAATTGTACCTGTTCCGGAAGATGCGATTAAATGTTCTCCAAGCAGTAAGGGAACCTATCAATCTGTATCACTTCAGTTGACATTAGATGACTATCAACAATTGACCGATATCTATGCAGCGATGCGACTGGTTGCTGGTTTGAAAATGTTATTTTAGCTCTTGTTGATGGTTTTTTAAAAACCATCAGGTTCGCACTGTCTATGAATGCTGTTCGGAAGGGCTATTACCTCTATTCTTGGTTTGACTTCTAACCTTTTATTGTCTAAATTGACTCGTATTAATGTTTTTCGAGTAAGAAAAGGCTTTGCCCGAAAAAACTTTAATCCGTGGCAGTTACTTATTCGTAATTTCTAAATATATTCATAGCAGCCTGTCGGGCAATCAATGAACAGGCTGCAAATTCGTCCATTTGGCCCATATTTCAGGTTCTTTTCGACTAATAGCTACGGCTATTACTCTCAAATGAGCCAAAATCTGATCTCAAATGGCCAAATTTTGCTTCAGTCCAGATAGCCCGACAGACTGCTAGGAGAAAATTCAATGAACCTGACAATTATCGGAACCGGTTACGTTGGTCTGGTCAGTGGCACCTGCTTTGCTGAAATGGGAAACCAGGTCAGCTGTGTCGATATTGATCAAACTAAAATCGATGACTTGAAAAACGGTAAACTCCCAATTTATGAACCCGGTTTGGAAGCCATTGTCCAGCGTAACTACGCCGCAGGACGTTTACATTTTACCAGCGCTCTTGCTGAGGCAATGGAAACATCTCAAGTTTACTTTATTGCTGTTGGAACCCCACCAGGGGAAGATGGTTCTGCTGATTTGAAATATGTTCTAGCAGTTGCACAAGAAATCGGGCGCTTGATGACAAGCTATGCCGTCATTATTAATAAGTCTACAGTGCCTGTCGGGACTGCTGATTTAGTAACTGCGGCAATTCAAAAAGAACTGGATCAGCGAAATCTTCAGATTGATTTTGATGTTGTCAGTAATCCGGAATTTTTAAAAGAGGGTGCAGCCATTGAAGATTTTATGAAGCCGGATCGAATCATTATCGGGACAGAGAGCGATCGGGCCAAAGATGTGCTGCGGCAACTCTATGCACCGTTTAACCGAAACCATGAACGAACCATTTTTATGGGTGTCCGTGATGCTGAAATGACAAAATATGCAGCTAACTCGATGTTGGCGACCAAAATATCATTTATTAATGAAATTTCTAACCTCTGTGAGTTGATGGATGTTGATGTTGAAAATGTCCGTAGAGGGATTGGCTCCGACGGTCGAATCGGTTTCTCTTTTATCTATCCTGGCTGTGGTTACGGTGGTTCCTGTTTCCCAAAGGACGTCCAGGCACTTATCCGGATGGCTCAGGATGCTGATTTTAATCCAGAGGTTCTGCTTGCGGTGGAGAGCCGCAACTGGCAACAAAAACACTGGTTTTTTCGACATCTTACGTCACGTTTCGGCAGTGATTTGTCGGGCTACTCCTTTGGTGTATGGGGTTTATCCTTTAAGCCGGGTACCGACGACATGCGTGAAGCCCCAGCCAAAACATTGTTGGCTGATCTGATCTCAGCAGGGGCAAAAGCATTGATTTATGACCCTGTTGCAATGGCAGTAGCAGAGAAAGAACTACCAGCCGAATGGTTTGAATCTGGATCGATTAAATTTGTTTCGAATCAGTATGAGGCCTTACAGGGAGTTGATGCGCTGTTGCTGGTCACCGAATGGAAGCCTTTCCGCAACCCTGATCTGGAGGCGATGCGACGTTCAATGGCTCAGAAAATTATTTTTGATGGTCGTAACCAATATGAACCTGACTATATCCGCGGTGAAGGTTTTGAATATTTTGGTGTCGGGCGAATACTCTAACGGTACGGTTGAAAATTGATGCTGACTCAAAGCCTCCTCTGGTCAAATATCATTTTATGCCCTGTCGCAGGGTTTTTTCTGCTGTTGCGCCGTTCTTACGGCGTCTCAAACTTTTTATTCATCTCGTCACTGTTTTTCATCGCCGGTCTCTCATTTGTCAATCTTCGCACTCTTCAATACCCTGCACAGCTGTTTTCATGGCAGGGCTACGGTCTGTTTTTAGAAGTTATTACTGTTCTCTGTTGTTATTTTTATACCAAGACCGCTTTCCGGGATAATTCAGAGATATATAAAGGGTTTGGTTTCTGGGTATCACTGACTGTTGCCATCTCTTTAGTCATCTTTGTTATTGCAAATCCCCTGACTAATTTAATTTTCTCACCGGACTTTCCAGATGAACACATCATCTTTCTGACAAATTCAGGTTTTTTTGTTTATCTCCTGTTGATGGTTTTTCTGGTTTTTGGCCTGGTTCAATTGGAGAGAACTTTGGCTGGACTACATCAGGTTCAGCGCTGGAATATTAAGCTGTTGGTGTTGGGAAGTGGTCTGTTGCTGGCCTCTTTTGCTCTCTATTTCAGTCACAGTTTACTCTATCGTTCAATTGATATGAACTATCTGGGAGTCCGCTCAGTTGCTGTGTTTGTTGCAGTTCTGATCTTTTGTTATGCACATATGTTTCGCGACATAAAAGCCAAATTGTCACTGTCTCGCGGTATTGCTCACCGCTCCTTTGTCTTGTTACTGGTTGGTGGCTATCTCATTTTATTGGGGGGACTTGGTGAAGGGTTGCGTTACCTCAATCTTTCAACTGCTAAACCGGTATTTTATGTTTTAATCCTGATCAGTTTTCTTGCTCTTGCGGTGGTTTTTCTTTCGGAGAAGTTACGGCGTAGATTGATAGTGACTCTGCATAAGAATTTCTATCAAAGTAAATATGATTATAAGGAACAGTGGCAAAATTTTGCCAGTCGGGTAACAGCAGCGTCCACACTGACTGAAATTCAAACCTCTATTCTCGATCTGTTCTGCGAGCCATTGGCCTGTCAGGGGGGCGCTTTTTATCTCTATGATTTTGAATCTTCCAGTTATGTCCATACGGTTTCCTTTAACTTCAGGCGTGATTGGCGTCCGTTCTCTGATGCCGATCCGCTTATCACCAATCTTAAGCAAAAGGATTGGATTATTAATCTCAAAGAGAGCCATCCTGAATTGCATGGTTCATTAATTGAGTCATTTGATGATGTCAGCCCCTTTTTGGTTGTTCCACTGTTTTTTGACGAGGAGCTTGCCGGCTTCATTGTCATGGGTGAACAGATCAATATTACTGAGAAATTATCCTATGAAGACTATGACTTGTTACGCATGTTGTCGAATCAAGCAATTGCAACAGTGCAGGAGTTACGCCTCTCGGATCAATTGTCTACGGCTAGAGAGCTAGCGGCGATTGGTAAGGTTTCAACGTTTGTCCTCCATGATCTCAAAAATCAGGTATCAGGTTTATCATTGATGCTGGACAACGCCCGTGATTATATTGACGATCCCGATTTTCAACAGGATATGTTAGAGACAGTCGGTAGTACGGTGGAGAATATGAAAGGTTTAATCTCTCGCTTGAAAAATATTAGAGAAAAACCAGAACTGGTGATTTCTTCAGTTCCGTTGGACAAAATTATTGAAGATGCTCTGGAAACTGCTGGTTCAAATATTGAGGTTAACGGAACACCGGTTCAAGTTGCGGTGGATGAGGAAGAGATTTATAAGGTTATATTGAACTTGTTGGTCAATGCGGTTGAAGCGACAGAGAAAGATCTGGCAGTGTTGATTAAATATGGACAACAGGATGATTTCGCCTGTCTTGAGGTGAGTGATTCAGGGTGTGGAATGACCGAAGATTTTATAGATAATAAATTATTTAAACCCTTTGAGACGACCAAAAAGCACGGCTTTGGGATTGGTCTCTATCAATGTAAGCAAATTATTGAATCTCATGGCGGAAAAATAGAAGTTGCAAGTGAGTATGGAGTGGGGACAACTTTTACACTGTTTTTGCCGTTAGCAGTGGAACCTCAATAGAGCTTATTCGATTATAGAAAAATATGGGGAGTTTGAATTTGAAAAAACTACTGATTGTTGATGATAGTCGTGAAATAAGGAAACAACTGAAATGGGGATTGGGAAAAGAGTATCAGATTCTCCTGGCAGAGTCTGTTGATGAGGCAATCAAGTTATTTTCACAGCATACTCCAGATGTTGTTACTTTAGATCTCGGGCTACCTCCGGATATTGATGGGGCCTCAGAGGGGCTACGTTGTTTACAGATTCTCTTACAAAAGCAACCAGCCACCAAGGTGATTGTTTTATCCGGGAATGAAGATCGCGCTAACGCACTGGCTGCCGTCAATATGGGTGCTTACGATTATTACCACAAGCCCATTGACCTGGATGAACTGAAAATTATCCTCTCTCGGGCATTTAAACTTGCTGAACTTGAAAAGGAGAACCGTCGGTTACAGATTGCTGCCGATCAAGACAAGAAAAACGGCTATAGTGGAATTTTCGGTCAATGTCCGCAGATGCAACAAGTTTTTGCGATGATTAAAAAGGTCGCTTCTATTGATGTTCCGATTTTGATTCTTGGTGAGAGCGGGACCGGTAAAGAAGTTGTTGCCAGAGCAATCCACGAGCGAGGTATCAGAAAAGAAGGTAATGTCGTTGCGATAAACTGTGGCGCAATTCCAGAAAGCCTCCTTGAAAGTGAGCTGTTCGGACATGAAAAAGGGGCCTTTACTGGAGCACAAAATCGAGTTCAGGGTAAAGTTGAATATGCAGCAGGGGGAACTCTTTTTCTTGATGAGATAGGGGAGATGGCACCTCTTCTACAGGTTAAGTTGCTACGTTTTTTGCAAGAGAAAATTATTCAGCGGGTTGGTGGGCGTGAAGATATCCACGTTGATACACGGATTGTTGCTGCGACGAATATTGATATTCATGAATCGATAAAAAATGGAAAATTTAGAGAGGATCTTTACTACCGGATTGGTGTGATTACCATTGAGTTGCCACCGTTGCGTGAGCGCGGCGAGGATATCGAGATTCTGGCTAATATTTTCTTACGCCGTTTTGGTCAGGAATTTGGTCAAAAAGTCAAAGGTTTCAGTACCACAGCGTATAGCTGGTTGAGAAAATATGAGTGGCCGGGAAATGTTCGTGAGCTGGAAAATAAAATCAAGCGTGCCGTTGTTATGGCTGAGAGTCCGATTGTTAACGCCTGTGACCTTGGTTTCGAAGATAAATTGGAAACTTGTGATGATGAGAATTCTCCAGAAACTGATAATCTTCAGGTAGCACCAGCTGCCGGTGAATTCATCTTTGCCGGAATGACCCTTAAAGATGCCAAATTTCAGGTCGAAAATGTTTTGTTACAGCAAGCCATTGAAAAATCAGAAGGCAATGTTCTTAAGGCTGCTGAGGAGTTGGATGTCAGTCGCCCAACCCTTTATGATCTATTGAAGAAGCATGGATTACATCAACTCTGATGATTTGTCAGAATTTATTCAGGTTAAATACAAAATAACGATATTTAAGTGGGAGTAGACAGTGTTTTTAACTATAAATCCAGACAACCCCCAGCCACGTTTGATTAAGCAGGTCGTTGAATGTCTTGAACGGGGTGGCGTGATTATCTACCCGACCGATACAACTTACGGGATTGGCTGCGATATTTTCAACCGTAAGGCAATCAAACAGATATTTCAGATCAAACAGCGGGATCAACGCAAGCCTTTCTCTTTTATCTGTAATGATCTGGCAGAAATTTCCCATTATGCGCAGGTGAGTAACTTTGCTTTCAAAATCATGAAACGACACCTTCCCGGAGCCTACACCTTTGTTCTTGATGCCACGAAAATCGTCCCCGATTCTCTCAGCACCAAGCAGAAAACTGTTGGTGTGCGAATGCCGGAGAATGAAATTTGTCGTGCCATCGTCAAGGAACTTGGACGTCCCCTGTTACGACCAGTGCCAATACTTCGGGGGAGGATACCCCTCAGGATCCCAGGGATATCGAGGATCGGATGGGATATCTGGTTGATTTTGTTGTTGATGGTGGGATTTCCATGGGTGAAGCATCATCTGTGATCAGTCTGTTGAATGACCAGATCGAAATTATCCGGCAGGGGAGTGGAGATACTTCGTGGATTGAGTAGTTATCCTTCGCTTTGAAAACCTGGCAATTTTGCATGATGGAGTC
>JAGGWI010000043.1 GCA_021157505.1 Desulfuromusa sp.
TATTTCCCGCAACCAGAGGTTGCTTGAATGTGACAACAGCGTCAGGGTTGTGATTATTTTGATCTCCTGTTCATTGATGGGCCCATTTGTTGAGCGTAGTGCCCGATCAATAATCTCTTCCTGAGCTGCATCTGAGAGTAATCCCATGGTGCGAACTTTGACTAAAAAACCTCTAGCTGCGGTGGTAAGTTGCTGCTGCTCTTGAGCGCTGAATATCCGATAAGTGGGTGGCTCCATCAGTGGAGAAACAATTGCTGATTCGCTTTGAGGCTGCAGGGCAATCGTTTCCATCCAAGAGAAAGCGTCGTTGATTTCGTCAGCATCAAAGCCAACCGACATCAATTCAGTCATCAACTCCTGTTCACTGATCGTGGGCTCTTCTGCCCCCAGAACATATTGGGCGATCAGATTGACAATCGCCAGAACTCGTTCGCGCAAGGAACCTCCCAAAAGGGTTAAACTCTACAGTTATCCACGAATATAGTGGTTTCCAGGGAGTGTTTGTATCCCACCCCGGAGCTCTAGGTCGAGTAAAATAGCGGAAAGTTCCATGGGAGTCAAGCCGCATTCCCGGGCTATATCATCACTGTGTCGAGGTTCATGCCCGAGTAATTGAAAGACGCTCAGTGCTGACCCCTCAAGTTGATCGGCAAAATTATTGTGTTGACTCTGCTTCTGTCTGGTTGGCTGGTTTGGCCAAAGTGATTGGAGGATATCATAAGCTTCCGTGACCAGTTGGGCCCCTTCTTTCAGGAGCCGATTGGTTCCTCTGCTGTTGGGGTTTTGCAGCGCCCCCGGGATGGCGAAAAGTTCGCGCCCCTGTTCCAGAGCAAAGTCTCCGGTAATTAATGAGCCACTTTTTTCGGCAGCTTCAACAATCAGCACACCTCGACTGAGACCACTGATGATTCGATTTCGTCCGGGAAAATGTCCGGCAAGCGGTGGTGTTTCCGGTGGATATTCGGTGATAATTGCATTCTTCTGCTGAATCTCATGGAATAGCTTGCTGTTCTCGGGGGGATAGATCTGATCGATACCACAGCCGAGAACGGCGATTGTTGCACCCTTGGCGTCAAGCGCACCCCGGTGTGCGGCACTATCAACACCACGTGCCAGACCACTGACGATACAGACTTCATGCTGTGCAAGGGTGTTTGCCAATTCTCTGGTCAAAGTCAATCCGGCACTGGTGGCTCGCCGCGAACCAACAATTGCAAAGCACTCCTGCTCCGGAAGTTGTCCGCGCAGGTACAGGAGAGCCGGTGGATCGTGAATTTCCCGTAACAGAGAGGGGTAAATATCGTCCCAGAAACTGATCAGGTGGATCTGCTGTGATACCAATTTACGATAAGTTTGTTGGAATTTTTCTCCGTTTTCAGCCGGGATTTTGTGACAGAGTGCTTCAGTCAGACCAGCTTCCCGCCAATGCTGTGGTGGGGCTTGAAGGGCAGCATCGAAACTGCCAAAATAATGGTGGAGTTTAAACAGGGCGATACGCCCAAGACCGGGGGTCAGATGGAGTCTCAGTAGGGCTTGCTGTGTTGTGTTCATTCTTCCCACCCCTCCCCAATAAAGCAAGGTCATTGAGTAAAAATAAAAAAGGATTGAAGAGACTCCAATCCTTTTTTGTGATTCAATTTCTAACTGAAAATCCCGGAACTATCAATGGGTGACAACTGAAACATTGTCTCCAATATGTATTGACGCAACAGATTTTATGACCAGTGCAGAAGTTGTTTTCAGCTTGGTTTCAATAGCGATAGCAGCACCAAGGACAACATCCGGCAGCTGCATCTCTCCGGTATGCTTGATAATTACAGCAGAGGCGTTACGGGGGCGGGAAATGTAAAAAAGATTTCCATCTGCCACACCATCATCACTGCCTAAGTTAACAAAAATAACATCCTGGAACGATAGGGCTCCTTTTCCTGACCGTGAAGCAACAACATAGCCTTTTTGATCAGTTGTGCCACGCTGTAAGGCGATCTCTTTGCGCGGTGGAGCATATTCAAACAGTTCAGCACCGCGCATGATCTCACCAAAAATATCACCAATTTTGGCAATCACTGTTTCACCACGAATCTCGGTCACTTGCAGAAACCCCTGATTAGTCATCATGGTTCCAATTGGCTTATTGGTGTGTGGATTTATGATCTTATCACCACGTCGGAATATGCTGTAAGTATCACCAACAGTAACACCTGATATGTTTCTCATCTTGAGAAAAACAATATCATCTTTTGACAGTAAAATTCGGTTATCGACTGAATCAACCACCATTCCGAGGGGTTGTTCATCGGTCAGGATAAATCCTTCATTACCGAGTATTTTGATTGTGACGACATCCCCGGTCTCTGACTTAGAATCTTGTGGTGATTCGTTATTTGCCGTCTCTTCTGCCGGTTTTTCTGCCTCCGGGTAGGCCGGGATGATTTCCAGCCGTCCATCCAGAATCCGTACTTTTTGTCCTGGGAAAATCAGGTGGGGGTTGCCGATATCAGGATTTTTTGCCCAGACATTCGGCCAATAGTACGGGTCACCAATAAACTTTTCAGAAAGACTCCAGAGGGTATCCCCCTTCTTTATGGTATAAATTTGTTCTTGGGTCGCAATTGCCAAACTTGTTCCTGCTAAAACCAGCAAAAGAACCAGCAGCGATAACCAGCGAAAGCTTATTCGTGTCATCAGTTCCCTCTCAGACAGAGCTGTAAACCATTAATTGATCGGTTCCGTGCTCTTGTAAAAATGTTGCGCTTCCTGGCTTTCTGGATAGCGGTTGCGCAACTGTTCTAGGACGTTGTCGGCTTGTATCTGTAGCCCCTGTTGTTGATAAATTTGTGCCAGTTGCATGAGCGCTGCAGGGGCTTTTTTCTGGGCGCTCGGATTGGCAGCAATCTGTTGTAGATTCTCAACGGCCAGATTGGTTTTCCCTTGGGATAATTGTGCACTAGCTAACCAGTAACGGGCGTTGGGGGAATATTGATGCTCTGGAAATCCCAGTAGAAATTCTTGAAAGCCAGTTTCAGCTGCCGCAAAGTTTCCCGCTGCCAAATTGGAAAATGCTTCCAGATAAGATGATGCTGATGCAGCAATATTGACCGCTTCCTGATTTGGAATAATCTGATCCGGAGGTGTTGGTATGGCGATGATCGAAGCTGTTGCTCCTGATTGTTGTGGTGATTCCATATTGTCTTGAATTTGTGTTGTGACTAAATTTTCAGATGTTAATTGTTGGTGTAGCTGACTGATTTGCTGCTGTAACTGTTGTAATTGTGTCGCTTGCTCTTGTTGCTGTTGTTTTATTTCGTGGAGTTGCTCCTTTAATGCTCCTGATGGAGCAATCCCTGTTGTCGGAGCACAGGAACTGAGCAGCAGAACCAATCCTGAGATTAGGATAAGTCTGGTTGTCAGGGCTGAGTGGGAGACTTTCATCAGTTTACAGAACTCCACTGCTGATTTACGCAATAAACAATAAAAACTAATCTGTAAAAATTATAGTTTTCTTAACAGGTTGTCAAGCTGGAAAGA
>JAGGWI010000030.1 GCA_021157505.1 Desulfuromusa sp.
CTATGTGCTTGCACCATGATTACCTCCAAATTAATATTGGCATATATTTTAAACATATGCCAATATTAATTATTTGTCAAATTCTTTGAAAAACTGGTGTTTGGCAGAAAGAACTGGTTTACGAGCCGTTTGACGATGGCTGGCCGGGATGTGAAGAATAGCTTACCGTGGCGCAATAGCCGGTGGGTAGGGAGGGGGTCGCTCGATTTTGCGGCCATTTCGTCTTGCTTCCTGAAAAGCGATTTCCTATCATCTATCATCGAAGATGCTATGAAGGCAGCTAAACAAATAGAAAATTTAGCCATACAGATCATTCCAAAGGTCTTTAAGAAGATATCTTATCAAAAAGAGGATAAAGAGAAAGTTCAAGGATAAACTTGGGTATGAACTGAACTTGGAATCCCCCCCAAAGCTATTGTGAGAAAGTTCAGTGGCTGAAGTTGAATTATCTTGAGCATAACTCGTTGGTTGGAGTCAATCCCATTCTTAGTTGAAATTTCCCTCAACCTCATCCGCATTATACTGCCCGTACGCTTTCCTGAGTGATATGGTTAAGATTTAGATCTTTCATGATGGCTTTTTGTAATGATGGTAAATGGCGGGTACAAAATCATGATTTTGAGCTTTTAAAGATTTTTTTGAAAAAGTTCTAAACTTATGTCGAATATCCAATTCCAATAATAAAAAACTTGATTTTATTTTTTTATTATTTTATTATATAAAAATAGTTTTCGCATAGAGAAATATTTTCTGCAAAATGGAATATCTAATGGCTGATGCATTCCAGTCCCGTTATTTTATTAATTCGCTGGCCAGAGGCTTGGCTGTTCTTGGAGTTCTTGCCGATGCCGGAGAAGCGGTGAATCTTACTTTCATTGCCAACAGTTTGGGTATCTCCATGGCGACGGCGTATCGCTTCATGTATACTCTTGAGTCGTTGGGTTATGTTGAACGTGATCCTGATAACAGAACGTATCAGCTGAAGCCAAAGATTTTGTCTTTGGGACATAACTATTTTAATTCATCCAACCTCTGGCAGTCTGCTCATCCCTACCTGTTGAAGGCCTGTCGGGAGCATGGAGAAACTTTCAATCTTGCGGTGTTGGATGATATCAACATTTTGTACATCGACCGAGTTAAGACCCAGAAGATTCTAGATATCAATCTTGAGATAGGTTCCAAACTGCCGGCTTACTGCACTTCCATGGGGCGGGTGTTGTTGGCGGCTCTACCGATAGATGAAGCCCAGGAGCGGTTGCGGCAAGCTGAGCGGAAATCACTGACGGCGACGACCGTTACCTCTCTGGAATCGTTGATGAGCATTATTGATGATGTTCGCCGTCAGGGCTATGCGATTAACAGTGGAGAAATGGCGCCCGAGCTGAGGTCGGTAGCGGCACCTGTTCACAATAGCGATGGCAAAGTAGCGGCAGCGGTAAATATTGCCGTTAATGCTAGTCAGTATGATGAAGAGCGGCTGCGTCGGGAAGCAGTGCCGGCCGTTATTGGTGTCGCAGGTGCTATCTCCCTGGCATTGGGATATCAAGAACCAAGGAGCAAAAAGTGACAGCATCTCACGTGTTTCTGCGGCGCTGGGACAAAACGCTGCCCACGGCGGTCCGAGGTTCCGGGATTTGGCTTGAAGATGTCGATGGCAAGCGATACCTGGACGCTTGCGGTGGTCCGATATGTGTTAATCTTGGTCATGGTCGGGAGGAGATAGCCAAGGCAATAAGTTTGCAAGCTGCCTGCCTGGAATATGCCCATCCAACCATGTTTGCTGTGCCGGTTGTTGAACAGTTGGCTGAACGGTTGGCAATGATTACGCCACCGGGAATAGAGCGCTTTTATTTTCTTTCAAGTGGCTCAGAAGCGGTGGAGGCAGCCATCAAGTTTGCCCGTCAGGTCCATTTGGCAGCTGGTCGAAAGGAGCGTTATCGGGTTATTTCGCGATGGCAGTCGTATCATGGCTGTACACTCGGGGCTCTTTCAGCAACCGGCAAGTCCAGTATGCGCAAGCCTTTTACCCCGCTTCTTTCACCTCATGCTATCCATATCCCGCCGCCTTATTGTTTGCGCTGCCATTACAAACTTACCTTTCCGGCCTGTAACCTGCGCTGTGCCCATGCCTTAGAGGATGCCATTAATCTTGAGGGTTCGGAAACTATTGCCGCTTTTATAGCGGAGCCGGTGTGCGGTGCAACGCTAGCTGCTGTTGTCCCGCCAAAAGAGTATAACCAGGTAGTGGCTGATATATGCCGCCGCCATGGTGTCCTGTTTATTCTAGACGAGGTAATGTCTGGTATGGGGCGCACCGGAACCTGGTTTGCCGCGGAGCATTTTGGTCTGCAGCCTGATATTATTGTTCTCGGAAAAGGGCTTGGCGGTGGTTATCTGCCGTTGTCGGCAATCGGTTGCCGTGAGGAACAGGTGAGCTCTGTGGTAGATACATTCGGTGGTTTTATCCACGGGCATACCTTTTCACACCATCCGGTGACAGCCGCCGCCGGTCTTGCGGTTATGGATATTATTGAGCGGGAACAGTTACTGCCGCAAGTTCAGAGGATGGGGCGGTTGCTTGGTGAATTACTTGTCCCCCTGACCGATCATCCCCATGTTGCCGATGTGCGTGGTATTGGCTTGATGTGGGGGATTGAATTTGTTGCTGATCAGAAAACTTGTACATCGTTCAGCCGCAGTGAAAAGGTGACCGAGCGGCTGTTTGATGCCCTGATGAAAGCTGGCATTCTGGTTTATAAGTGCGCCGGGGTTGCCGGTAATGAGGGTGACGCGATTATGCTAGGTCCACCGTTTATCATTACGGAAGATGAACTGTCATTAATGGTTCACACTTTGCGGAAAGTCGTAGAAGATTTTTTTGAAAGGGCTTTCCGTATTGACTGATTGAGATTGTCGTTGTTTTATTTTTTTTGTTGCGGGTCGTTCAGCTTGGCTCGTTTATTGTTAACTGTTGTCTGGAGGGAGGAGAGAAGGAAATGAAAAAAAGTATGGTGTGCATGGTGTTCGTGGTTTTGTTGATTTTTCTAGGCAGTGCGGGCTTTGTTGCCGCGGAGACAGTTAAAATTGGGGTTGTTGGGCCGCGAACCGGTACTGCGGCGGCCACCGGAAAATCATTTACCGAGGGCATTAAACTGGCAACTGATTATGTTAATGCACATGGTGGGGTGCTTGGCAAAAAGATGGAAGTTGTTTTTGAGGATACCGCTGGTTCCCCAGATAAAGCGGCTTCTGGTTTCGAACGCCTGGTTACCCGTGACAATGTTGTCATGGTTCTTGGAGAAAGCCATTCGTCAGCAGCATTGGCTGAAATCGAGGTGGCAAACCGCCTCAAGGTACCGTTTATCGTTGCCGAAGCCTGGGCCGATCCGATTACCGCAAAGAATTATAAGTTTGTCTTCCGTGCCGGTCCTTCAAATTCCGGGGTGGTCAATGAAACTATCGCTAAATGGGTAATTCATGAAGGCTTCAAGAAGGCTTATATCGTTGCGGAAAACACCGATTGGGGTTTAGGAATTGGCAAGTTGTGTGAGAAGGCTTTAAATGTGGCCGGCATTGCCAATAAAACCGTGGTAACTGAACGAAAAGGTCAGGATCATTATACGGAGTTGGCGAAGATCAAGGCATTTAATCCGGATGTCATTCTGGCGTTTGTGTATGGTACCGGGCTACATTACTTTGTTGCTCAGGCCGGTGAGATGCATCTGACCCCGAAAGCAATCATTTTAGATGGTGCTGGCCCACCCAGTCTCTGGCCTGCTTTTTGGAACAACGTTGGTGACTACGGCAACCTGGAATGCCTGGTATCTTCAATGCACAAGGATGTTGAGCTGACCAAGTTGGCAACCTTGTTCCGCAAAAATTATGAAAAAGAGTTCGGCAAGGCACCTACCGATTACAAGTCCCGCTCGATTTTTGATGGTGTTCTTATTGCTGCCGATGCCATTAACCGGGCTGGTACGACGGATGCGGATGCTCTGGTGGATGCCCTTGAAAAAACCAGCCTGACCGTAACTCGTGGCCAGGTTGCTTTCGGTACGACGAAGGGTGGCCCCGAATACCATCAGTGGATGCCGCCTATGCTGGTCATCCAGTGGCAGGATAAAAACCAGATAGTGCTCTATCCGCCGGCTGGAGCAACCGGATCCCTGAAACACAAATAGTTTTTATTTTTTAACAGAGGCTAAAACCGGGAGGAGAGATAAATCCTCTCTTCCCGGTGTAGTCCTAAGGTAATCCATGTTTCTTCTTGCATTGACGAACGGCTTGGTTATCGGCATTATTTATGCGCTAGCAGCACTGGGAGTATCCCTCGTGGTTGGCATCATGAATGTCGTTAATTTCGCCCACGGTGAGCTCTACATCCTTGCCGGTTATTTCAGTTATCATTTTGCTAATACTCTGGGAATGAACTACCTAGTAGCGATGATGCTGTCTGTCGGGCTGGTGTTTATTTTCGGGATGATCATCGAGGTTCTCTTAATCAGAAAAACCTATGGCGATGACCTCTACTCACTGATCCTAACATTTATTCTCTCAATTGTCCTGCAGAACGCGTATTTACTGGTTTTCGGTCCCTATCCAAATAAACCGCCAAACTGGGTAAAAGGAGCGACTAATGTTCTTGGACAATTTTATTATGGCAATCAGCGTCTGGCTGCCTGTGGTGCCGGGCTGGTGGTGATTGCTATTGTATACCTGATGCTGAAAAAAACCTGGTTTGGCCGTATGCTCAGGGCCACCAGTCAAGATAGAGAAATTGCCGAGCTAAATGGGGTAAACACCACGGCCCTCAATATGTTGAGCTTTGGTTTGGGTTGCGCTTTGGCTGCTGCTGCCGGGGTTATCTTGAGCCCGATTTTTCCGGTTACCCCGACAGGTGGAATGGCTGTCGCTTTGACGGCTTTTGTCGTTGTCGTTCTCGGGGGAATGGGATCATTCTGGGGTTGCGTAGTCGGTGGTTTGGTCATCGGGCTGGTTGAGAATTTTGGTGCGGCGTTCATCTCTTCCGGCTACCGGCATGTGTTCGGTTTTATTATCCTGATTTTTGTTCTGCTTGTCCGACCAGCGGGGCTGTTTGGTAACCGTGAAATATGATATTTCATTTCGCCGAGTGTGACAGCCTATGTTTGCAGAATCGGTGTGTTTGTTTTGGTGGAGTTGCTGAGTGAAGAATACGAAAGTAATTCTGGTATGCATGGTTATCGGCCTGTTTGGGATTCTGCCGTTGGGTTTGAATATCTATCAGCAGCATGTCATGATTGTCTGTCTGTTTTATGTCATGATGGCTGCGAGTTGGAATTTGCTGGCGGGATACACCGGTCAGGTGTCTTTTGCCCATGCTGCCTTTGCTGGGATTGGTGCCTATACTTCGGGAATTCTGGCGGTGAAAGCCGGGCTGTCGCCGTGGCTCGGGATCCCCCTGGGGGTGTTGTTTGCGGCGGTCATCGGTTTTGGGGTTGGTTTGCTCTGTTTGAAAATGGGGGGGATCTACCTGTCGCTTACCACACTTGGGGTTTCCGAAATTTTCCATATCATCATTAATAACGAATACGAAATAACCCGAGGTACCATGGGGCTGCAGGTTCCAGGATTGTTGGTGGAGTACTCAAAAACGGGTTACTTCTATATTATGCTGGTAACGGCCATTGTTTCCTTGCTGGTGATTTACTGGATGATTCATTCAAATATCGGTCTCAATTTCCGGGCAGTTCAGAACGATGAAAAGGCAGCTGCGTCCCTCGGCGTCGATGTTATTCGCATTCGGGTGCTGGCATTTACTGTGTCCAGTGCCTTGGCAGGCCTGGCAGGCGGTGTTTATGGTCACTATCTTTTACTGATTACGCCGGAAATTCCCTCTCTGGATCAACAGTTTCTGGTACTATCAATGACCATTATCGGTGGTATGGGATCATTTATTGGGCCGATTATTGGCGCCTTTACACTGGAAATATTATCTGAATACATTCGTGGCTATGGTGAGTATCACGTGCTGGTTTTTGGTTTGATTGCCTTGAGCATGGCGCGGTTTGCCCCCAACGGTGTTGTCGGTCTGGTTCAGGCTGGATGGGCAAAAAGGTCAACTTCATAGTTTGGGTGCGTTTGGCATACCTGATGTGACGATACGAGGAGCATATGCTGAAAGGTAATGGATTATGTAAGAATTTCGGCGGTGTCGCAGCCCTGAATGATGTTGATATCAGCCTCGAAAAAGGTTCTCTTATCGGTCTGATCGGGCCGAATGGGGCTGGGAAAACCACCCTGTTCAATGCCATTGCGGGAGCCTTCTCCCTGTCATCGGGAAATCTGGAATTCAACGGCAAGTCCCTTAATGGCAAAAGCGCCAACCATATATGCCGGCTGGGAATAGCCCGGACATTTCAGGTGCCGCGTCCCTTTGCCGAAATGACCTGTCTGGAAAATGTTTTGGTTCCTCTGGTTAACCGGTCCCGTGTAGGAGAACGGACTGCTTTGTTGCAAGAAGGGCGGGAAATATTGGATTTTGTCGGGCTTGGAAACCGAGACGATATCCTGGCGAAAGAGCTGAATTTAGTGGAAAAAAAACGTCTGGAAATGGCTCGGGCTCTTTGTACCAATCCGCAGCTGTTACTACTTGATGAGGTGCTTGGTGGGCTGAATACCCAGGAGATTGGAGCGGCGGTGGATCTGATCGTTAACTTGTCTGAAAAGCGTGGTATTGCCGTACTGTGGATCGAACACGTGATGGGAGCAATTATGGGGGCAGCGGAGCGCATCATTGTCCTTGATCAGGGGGAAAAACTTATGGAGGGAACTCCGGAAGAAGTGGCGCATGATCCAAGAGTCATTCATGCGTATTTAGGAACATAGGTGTTGATGGCGATGCTGGAGATTACAGGTATTGATATATTCCGTGGTGAAACGCAGGTTTTGTGGGATATTTCGTTGACCGTTGAAAAGGGAGAGCGAGTCGCAATTCTTGGCAGCAACGGAGCAGGGAAATCAACCTTGTTGGCTGCAATTATTGGAATGTTGAAGCCTACAGCCGGTTCGATTCTGTTTCATGGCCTACCCATTACCGGTAGCCGACCGTTTGAGAATACCCGTCGGGGGCTTGCTTTGGTGCCTGAGGGCCGGCGGGTATATAAGGAAATGTCGGTTATCGAAAACCTTAAAATGGGTGCCTACCCGAAGCGGGGTAGGAGCAGGATGGCGGAGACCATGGAAGAGGTGGTGTCATTGTTTCCCATCCTTGGTGAGCGGCGTGAACAGTTGGCCGGAACGTTGTCGGGCGGTGAACAGCAGATGCTGGCTATAGGTCGGGCTTTGATGAGCCGTCCGGAGCTGCTGCTTGTCGACGAACTGTCTTTGGGGCTGGCACCGGTGATTACCAAGGAAATATTCCGGGTTCTCATGCAACTCGGGCAGGAAGTTACCATTCTGATGGTTGAACAGAATGTTGAGCAAGCGCTGAAATATTCTCAGCGGGCGTATGTTTTGGAGAGCGGTCGGGTGGTTCGGGAAGGTGATTCCCGGGTTTTGGGGGAGGATCCGGGAATCCGCCGTGCATACCTGGGCATGTGACAATCAAAATCGACACCGGGATGGGAGGATGCACAATGTCTGGATGGGTTGGCACTATTTTACGGGTTAATCTTAAACATGGAACTGTCAAGGTTGAACCTCTAGATGAGTGGCGGGCGAAGGCGTTTATCGGTGGCCGCGGTGTGGGAATTAGTTATATGCTTGACGAGGTTGATCCTGCCTGTGATCCTCTCGGGTCAGAAAATAAACTGATTATGATGACGGGACCGCTGTCCGGTACCTCTGCTCCTACCGGAGCCCGGTACATGGTGATGACCAAGTCTCCACTGACTGGAGCGATTACCTGTTCCAATGCTGGTGGTCATTTCCCGGCAATGATGAAAAAGGCCGGCTTCGACGGTATCATCATTGAAGAATCGTCACCTAGTCCGGTGTACCTGTGGATCACCGATGGTCTGGCGGAACTGCGCCCTGCCGACCATCTGTGGGGCAGAAACGTCCATGAAACCGATGATCTGTTGAAGAAGGAGACCCATCCCGAGGCGCGAACCGCCTGCATCGGCCCAGCAGGGGAGCGGCTGGTCTTGTTTTCTTCTATTATGAATGATCGTGACCGTGCAGCCGGTCGCTCCGGGGTTGGTGCCGTGCTTGGTGCTAAGAAACTTAAGGGTGTGGTTGTCTATGGTACTGGTAAAGTTCCTTTATATGATAAGGATCTTTTTGAATCGCTAACCAGTAAATTTCTTAAAAAATTCCGTGACTCTTGCAATGGTAAAGTGCCTGGTCTGCGTCAGTATGGTACGGCCAAAACTATTACCGGGACCCAGGGTATTGGTGTCCTGCCAACCAGGAATTTCCAGCAGGGGACCTTTGAACATTGGCAGAATATCGGCGGTGAAGCGCTGACCGAACAGTTTTTGGTCAAGGCAAAAGCCTGCTACAGCTGTCCTATTGCTTGTGGGCGGGTGACCAGAATCACCGATGGCCCTTATGCTGGAGAAGGGGAAGGCCCGGAGTATGAAACCATCTACGCTTTGGGGAGCAACTGTGGCATAGGTGATTTGGGAGCAATTACCAAAGCGAACTATATCTGCAATGAAATGGGGATGGATACTATCTCCATGGGGTCGACCATTGCCTGTGCCATGGAGATGTACGAAAAGGGCATTTTGTCAGAGGAGGAAATCGGTCGACCGTTGCATTTTGGCGATGCTGAGGCGGTCGTTGCACTCTGCCGTCAGACGGCACTGCGGGAGGGATTCGGTGACCGACTGGCTGCAGGCAGCTTGAAGTTGGCCCGTTCGTGCGGTCAAGAAGAGTTTGCGATTGTTGCCAAAGGTCAAGAGTTTGCCGGTTATGATCCTCGAGGTGAGAAGGGGATGGGTCTTGCGTATGCCACTTCCAATATTGGTGCCAGTCATATGCGCGGTGACCCAGCTTATATCGAAATTTTGGGGGTTCCCACGCTTGTCGATCCTCTCAGCTGGGAAGATAAACCACAGTTGGTGAAAGATTGGCAGGATACTTTTGCCGTTATTGATGCTGCCGGGCTGTGCGTTTTTTTCTCGGTGCGCAATTATGTGACCCAGACGCGTGATATCCGGCCTGAAGGGATTCTTGAACTGCTGAATGCGGCCACCGGTGCTGATTATACTATGACTTCGCTGATGCAGTGTGCGGAGCGAATTATCAACGCCGAACGGTTGTTTCTGGTACGGGCCGGGTTCAGTGCCAAAGATGATACGTTGCCGATCCGCATCCTTCATGAACCGCTTTCCGACGGTCCTGCTAAGGGGCAGGTATGTGAGCTGGAGAGAATGCTACCGGTCTATTACGACCTGCGCGGTTGGACAGCTGATGGGATTCCGCATACAAAGACATTGGCACAATTGCAGCTAGGGTAACATTTGCCCTCAATGGAGTGGGTTTCTTGAAAGAAAATTTTACCAGAGGTGATAGTACGTGGAGAAACTGATTATTACAGTTGCACCAACCGGTTCATTGCCTAAAAAGAAAAACAACCCGGCGGTGCCCATTACCCCTCGAGAGATTATTGAAGAGGGTGTGCGTTGCGAAGCAGCAGGGGCAGCTATCTTTCATCTCCATGTTCGCAATCCGGTGGATGAGTCACCCTCACCAGACTACGAGCTGTTTGCCAAAGCTTATCAAGGTTTGCGAGAGAGAACAAATTTGATTGTCCAGATTTCAACGGGTGGCCGTGCTGGTATGGACTATGAACAACGTGCGAAGCGGCTACAATTACGGCCAGAGATGGCAAGCTTGACGACCGGTTCGGTAAACTTTCCTGACAGTGTCTATGAAAATAGCCCGGCTCTCATCGAATCCTTGGCAAAAGATATGCAAAAGTTGGGAATAAAGCCGGAAATGGAGATTTTTGATACCAGCATGATCAGCAATGCTCTGGATCTCCAGCGCCATGGTCTGGTTGATGCACCACTTCATTTTGATTTTGTCATGGGTTTGAAGGGGGCAATTCCAGCAACAGTTGAAAATCTTGTTCATCTGCGTCAAAAGATTCCTGGTGATGCCACATGGAGTGTTGCTGGTATTGGTCCGGCCCAGTTGGCAATGAACCTCCATGCCGTTCTCATGGGTGGGCATGCGCGTGTCGGTTTGGAGGATAATATTTATTTCTGCAAGGGAGAGTTGGCAACCAACGTTCAACTCATTGAACGGATAGCTCTCCTGAGTGAAACCTGTGGTCGTGGTGTGGCAAGTATTGCCGAGGCCCGACAGATATTACGGCTATAATTTCCCAGTTGTAAACAATTTCTATTTTTAGACATAACGTTCGATTTTGCCCCTATTTTGGAGCGAAGAGGGAAGATGTTAGGGTCGAGTAGACCGGTTTCTTCCGATGCTTCAGGTTGAGGTTTGTTTTCACAGTTTTCCGTCTGGTTTCCCAGCGGTGCCACAATATTTCAACCATACATCAGTTGGCCCTGGCCCCTCTTAGAACCGTGCTGGGTCGGGATAGAAATACGGCGCGCCTGACCTTAGGTGAAAGACC
>JAGGWI010000084.1 GCA_021157505.1 Desulfuromusa sp.
GCATGGCTATACTTACGAAGCCCTCTCTTTCCGCAAAAAAAACAAAAAGATGGAACCCTTCCTCCTGACCGTAACCGAACGGGCTCAAGAGGAAACCCTCTACAACCATGAAGGTGAAGAATTCCTGCTAATTCTGAGTGGTAAAGCTGAAATCATTCTTGATGAGGAACGATTCACCCTGGAAGAGGGAGATGCCGTCTATTTTGATTCCACCGTCAAACACCGCCTCCTCTCTAAAGAGGGTGAAACCGTAGAGGTTCTGGCCGTGGTGACCCGTTAGGAACAGGGCAACAATCGGGCAACCACAGGGGGATTGCCCCTACAGATAAATGGTTTTGTAGGGGCTGGCCTATGTGTCTGCCCTAGTATTACCGGAAAAACGAGCCGGGCGAACACACAGGTTCGCCCCTACCAAAGCAAATGGCAGAGACAGAGGAAGGAATAATCCTATGAGCAACTTTGAAAAAAAGACCCTCTCCGATTGGGAAACTCAGGCGAAAAAAGAGAAAAAAACTGACGATCTCTCCAACTTCAAGTGGGACACCGCCGAAGGGATCAGCGTCAAACCCCTCTACACTGCCGCCGATACCGCCAACCTTGAATATACCGACACTATGCCCGGTTACTCCCCTTTCATCCGTGGGCCGATGGCCACCATGTACGCCGGTCGACCCTGGACGGTACGTCAGTATGCCGGATTTTCCACCGCCGAAGAATCAAATGCCTTCTACAGACGTAACCTGGCCGCCGGACAACAGGGACTCTCGGTCGCTTTTGATCTGGCAACCCATCGTGGCTACGATTCCGACCACCCGCGGGTCGTTGGTGATGTCGGCAAGGCCGGGGTTGCTATTGATTCCGTTGAGGACATGAAGATTCTTTTCGACAGCATCCCCCTGGATAAAGTTTCTGTTTCCATGACCATGAATGGCGCCGTTCTGCCAATTCTGGCCAACTATATTGTTGCGGCAGAAGAACAGGGAGTCAGTCAGGAAAAGTTGGCCGGTACCATCCAAAATGATATTCTTAAAGAGTTCATGGTCCGCAACACCTATATTTATCCGCCGGCGCCATCAATGCGAATTATCGGTGATATCATTGAATATACAACCGAGAACATGCCGAAGTTCAATTCCATCTCGATTTCCGGTTACCATATTCAGGAAGCCGGAGCCAACAATACCCTGGAGCTGGCGTTCACCCTGGCTGACGGATTGGAATATGTGCGTGCTGCCATCAAAAAAGGGCTGGATGTGGATGCCTTTGCGCCACGCCTTTCGTTCTTCTTTGCTATCGGTATGAACTTTTTCATGGAAGCCTCAAAATTGCGGGCGGCACGTTTTTTGTGGGCAAAAATGATGGCTGAGTTTAACCCCAAGAATCCTAAATCTTCGATGCTACGCACCCACTGCCAGACGTCTGGCTGGTCACTGACCGAGCAGGATCCCTATAACAATGTCGTTCGCACCACCATTGAAGCGATGGCGGCGGTTCTGGGTGGGACCCAGTCACTGCATACCAATGCCCTGGATGAAGCCATTGCCCTGCCGACTGATCACAGCGCCCGAATTGCCCGCAACACCCAGCTGGTGATTCAGGAAGAATCGGGGATCTGTAATGTCGTCGACCCACTGGGGGGTTCTTATTATGTTGAATCCCTGACCAGCGCTTTGATTGAGGGAGCACAGGTCATTCTTGATGAAATTGAGGAACTGGGCGGGATGACCAAAGCCATCGAAACCGGAATGCCGAAACTGCGGATCGAAGAATCAGCGGCAAAAAAACAGGCGGCTATCGACAGTAGTCGCGATGTTATTGTCGGGGTCAACAAATACCAGCTGGCAGAGGAAGATGACATTGATGTTCTCGATGTGGATAATGATGTCGTCCGCGAAGCTCAGATTGCCCGCCTGGACAAAATGCGTGCCGAGCGGGATAGCAGCGCATGTCAACAAGCCCTTGACGCTATCAGTGCAGCCTGTGAAAATGGCAGTGGTAATCTGCTTGAGCTGAGTGTTAATGCAGCGCGGCTACGTGCTTCGGTCGGAGAAATTTCCGATGCGATGGAAAAATCATTTGGCCGCCATCGGGCTGAAATTAAACTAGTTTCGGGAGCCTACGGATCAATTGTGAATCAAGATAGCGACTTTGCCGAATTAAAGAACCGGGTCGAAGCCTTTGCTACCAGAGAAGGTCGCCGCCCCCGGATTATGGTCACTAAAATGGGGCAGGATGGTCATGATCGCGGAGCCAAAGTGGTCGCAACCGCCTATGCTGATATCGGCTTCGATGTCGACGTCGGACCACTCTTTCAAACCCCTGAGGAAGCTGCCAAAATGGCGGTTGAAAACGATGTTCATGTGGTCGGCGTTTCCAGCCTCGCTGCCGGACACAAAACCCTGGTCCCCCAGTTGATAGCTGAACTGAAAAAACTCGGCGCCGACGATATTACTGTCGTCTGCGGCGGCGTTATTCCGCGTCAGGATTACGATACCCTGTACGCAGCGGGAACCAGTAGAATCTTCGGCCCCGGCACCTCCATCATCGTCTCCGGCGGCCAGACCCTGGATGCGATTGAAGGGAAGTAAGATAAAATCACCACAGAGGCACAGAGACACTGAGAACCCCTGAGGGTTTATTGGATTCTAAACCATTAAAAAGGATCTTGATTCTCTCTGTGTCTCCGTGCCTCTGTGGTTCAAACCCATTTTCAGGATTTCAAATTGCCCCAAACAAAACAACTCGCAGATAGCGTCCGTTCCGGCAACATCCGCTCCCTCGCCAAAGCCATCACTCTGATCGAGAGCCGTAATCCTGACCACTCGAAAGAAGCGGCTGACTTGCTCGACAATCTCCTTCCCGATACTGAAAATGCCATCCGCATCGGCATTTCCGGGGTTCCCGGGGTTGGCAAAAGCACCTTTATTGAAGCTTTGGGAATGGACCTGCTGCAACGGGGGCACAAAATTGCCATTCTCGCGGTTGATCCATCCTCCCAACTCTCCGGTGGGTCGATTCTGGGTGATAAAACCCGCATGGAAGAGTTAGCACGGGAGAAAAATGCCTTTATTCGCCCCTCCCCCGCTGGCAATACCCTCGGTGGAGTGGCACGAAAAACCCGCGAAACCATGCTTCTCTGTGAAGCCGCCGGTTACGATGTCATTATCGTTGAAACCGTTGGTGTCGGTCAGTCGGAAATTGCGGTTGCTTCGATGGTCGATTTCTTTCTGTTGCTGCAACTCGCCAATGCCGGAGATGAGTTACAGGGGATCAAAAAAGGGGTGATGGAAATCGCCGATGCCATCCTGATCAATAAAGCAGAGGGGGAAAATCGTCCCCGCGCAGAACTGGCAAGACAGCAATATGCGAATGCCCTCCACCTGCTCAAACCCAAAAGTAATCACTGGCAGGTACCAGCCCTGCTCTGCAGTGCCCTCCATAATCAGGGGATTAATGAAGTCTGGCAGGTGATTCTCAACTTTATCGCCACCATGAAGCAACAGGGGGAATTTGAGGAGAAGCGGCTTCTCCAGGCCACCGACTGGATGTGGACACTGGTCATGGATGACCTGAAAGAGCTGTTCCTGCGCGATAAAAATGTCGCCGCCATGATTGAGCGGGTGCAAACCGGTGTCAGTCAAGGGACAACCTCCCCGGGTGCGGCAGCGCGAAGGTTGCTGGAAGCATTTAGAAGACCTTAAATCATTTCACCACAGAGACACTGAGGAGAGTCAAAAACGTTTTTGTGGTTTTAAAACCTATTAAAAAGAAGTTGTTTTTCTCAGTGCCTCTGTGCCTCTGTGGTAAAAATGGTAAAAAATCCAATTTCAGGAGAACTTAAAATGTTAAAAAAAATCAACCACATCGGTATCGCCGTTAAAAATCTCGAAGCAGCCATCCCCTTCTACCGTGACCAACTGGGAATGACCTTTGAGGGAACTGAGGAAGTTGCCGAACAAAAAGTCAAAGTTGCCTTTCTTGAAATTGGTGAAAGCCGGATAGAACTATTGGGACCAACTGCAGCTGATTCACCGGTCGCTATTTTCATTGAGAAAAAAGGGGAAGGAACTCACCACATCGCTTATGAGGTGGATGATATTGAAGCCACCATTGCAGAGCTAAAAAAACAAGGGGTTCGC
>JAGGWI010000109.1 GCA_021157505.1 Desulfuromusa sp.
CACCCCATGAGGGGCCCAATGCGTGGACAGGTATCGGGTCAGATTGATTACCGCAGCCTTGGAAGCACCGTAAGCCGGCGGCTTAAGAAAACCCGGGATGTGATCGTAGAAATGTTCATCGGGCGAAACCCCGGCATAGAGTGACCCGATGTTGATAATCGATCCACGGCCAGCTTTAACCATACGACTACCAAAGACCTGGGCGACCAGAAACAGGCCTAAGGTATTAACCTCAAAGATTTCCCGGTTCTCGTCAAATGGTATCTCTTCCAGGCGGTACACTTTGGCCGAGTTGGCTGGCGGCCGATCGATCCCGGCATTGTTCACCAGGATGCCGGGAATCCCGAAAGAGGCGATACATTGGCTGCACACATCTTCCAGCGACTGGCGATCTCTGACGTCTGTGCGGACCAGTTTTAAGCGGGCTTCATCAAAGCGTACCTGAAGTTTGCTGAACTCATCCGAGACCTGCACACCCTCCAGATCGAGCGCGAAAACCGAAGCCCCGGCATCAAGCAGGGCTTCGATCCAGATCGACCCTAACTTGCCCAGGGCACCCGTTACGACGGCAACTTCATTCTTTAAACTAAACAAGTTATTCACGATGACGAGGTTGCCTTATGTTCGGAACCATTCAAAGCTTCAAAGGTGATGTCATCATCTTGTTTCATTGCTTCACGGGTTACACGCCCGATAATTTTATCAATCTCATACGGCGGCAGTGCGTCTCCCGGTGATTTGATGGCGATATCTTCACGTTGGATTGTATAGTTGGCCGGCAAATCGCGTGCGACTACAAGCTTTTTACCCATCTTTATGAGGGGAGCCACCTCGCTAGGATAAGGCTGCTTGATACCGTTACCGATGGCAACCTTGACCCGCTCCAGATCGCGAACCATTTTACGGAACCCTGTAGGCTCAAGTGAAAAGGCGTGATCCGTCCCTTTCAGAGTGTGGTTCAGGGTAAAATGTTTTTCGACCAATCTTGCTCCCAGCATGTAAGCCGCCAGCGGCATAGCAATCCCGTTGTCATGTGAAGATAGACCTATAGTGATATTGGCGAACCTTTCACGATAGGTGTTGATAACCGACAAATTCAGCTCATCGAATTCAGCCGGATATCCTGCCGTGCACTGCAAGATACAGAGTTGCTGGTTAATCGGCATAATGGCATCATAAGCACGATTGACATCTTCCATAGTGCCACCACCGGTACTGACGATCATCGGCTTTTGAAATTTAGCGACATAGGTGAGCAGTGGAATATTTTTCAGATCTCCGGAAGCCATTTTGAAGGCCGGCATATCAAGCTTTTCCAGGAAATCTGCACTGGAGAAATCAAAGGCTGTGGCAAGCATGGTAATGCCGATCTCAGCGGCGTAAGCCTTCAATTCCTTAAATTCTACCTCGCCGAACTCTAGAAATTCACGGTGTTCCCCGTAGGTCGCACCGTAGCTGTTGGGATTATCATAGGACTTGTTATATCCTGCAGTGGTAAACAGTTCACGATTGTTGCGTTTCTGAAGTTTTACAGCATCTGCTCCACATTCTTTTGCTACTTTGAACATTTCTCTTGCAATATCAAGCTTCCCTTGATGGTTATGCCCGATTTCAGCAATGACATAGCATTTACCATCATCCTGAATGACTTTGTTATCGATTGTAAGTTTGCGCATTTTTGCCTCCTTAAGGCAGTTTCTATTTTTGATACGAAAGTTTTTATTTATCCCGTAAATTAGGGGCCTAAGCTACTAAATATTCCCTGTCATGGTCAAGCAAAAGCAGTCCACAAATTCAATTCTCAAGTGCAACAGATGGCTTGGTTCCAAGGTATTTTCCAGAGCGATTCACTAGTGCTTTTACTGTACATACTAGCTGATCACTCTCCCGTTAAAAGTCTGAACAAATTTATGTCGTTGCCGTCGTCATCATCGGTTTCAGGTCGGCAAAAGTTTTCAGAATATAATCGATCTGGTCGGAGGTATGGGCGGCATTGATACTACAACGCAGCAAGGATAACCCTGCCGGGGCCGCGGGAGGGAACACCAGGTTGACGTAGACACCTTTTACCAATATTGCTTTCCAGGCAAAAAGAGCACTCTCTTTAGTTGGAACGCGGATCGCAACAATCGGACCTGGATCAGCCCCGAGTTCAAAGCCCAATTGTTTGAGCCCCTGATAGAGTTGCTCAACATTTTCCCACAGTTTTGTCCGTAGTTGCGGCTCTGAGCCGATGACTTTTAAAGCTTCCCGGACGGATGAAATTGATGCCGGGGACGGTGATGCCGTAAATATATATGAACGACTGAGGTAGCGAACCAGATCGAGTTCTCGATGATTACTGACACAGTAACCACCAATTGCTCCCAAGCTTTTACTGAAAGTTCCAACCGTGAAATCAACATCCTGCTCGACATCGACAGCCTCTGCCAGTCCACGACCCCGCTCCCCCAACACCCCCATTGAGTGGGCTTCATCAACCATCAGCCATGCCCCATATTTTTTCTTCAGGGCGACAATCTCTGCCAATGGCGCACAGTCCCCCAACATGCTGTAGATACCCTCTACAATAATCAGAGTATTTGCACTTTTTGATCCCAGTCGACGAAGCTTTTTTTCCAGATCGACCATATTATTGTGACGAAAGCGAATCATCTCGGCACCACTCATCTTGCAGGCATCATAGATGCTCGCATGAGAGTCGGCATCCAGAACAATGACGTCTCCCGGTCCAGCCAGGGTGGAAATTACCCCAAGGTTGGTGACAAATCCGGTTGAAAAAACAATGGCGTTGTTGCAGCCATAAAAAACGGCCAATTCCTTTTCCAGGGCACGGTGTCCAGAAAAAGTACCATTGGCCATTCGCGACCCAGTTGTCCCGGTCCCCTCTTTACCCAGAGTTTCCTGAGCAACCGCTATACAGCGTGGGTCAAAAGTCAAACCGAGATAATTGTTGGTTCCAGCCAGGATAACCCGCTGGCCATCGATAGAACCCTCGGTAGCAGAGTAAATTTCTTCAATGACAACATTGAAAGGATTAATTCCCTCCGGAAGCAGCGTCTCGCGGGTGACAGCCATAGCATTTAACTTATCCAGAAGGCCCATTATTCTCTACCGACAATCTGTTGAATCTGCAACACAAAATCTTTTACCGTCTGTAAATTTGACAGGTCATTTAACGGATAAGTGATATCGAACATATCTTCCACCTCTTCCAGCATCTCCATAAGTTTTAACGAGTCAAAACCCAGGTCATTGATTAAATCCGTATCGTCCTTGATTGGGGCCTGCAACTGAGCATGGTCCTGAAGCAGAACTTCAACCTGTTGAAAAATTGTATCGTATTCCGGGATCGTCATAACTCTTAGAACTCCTACGACTAAAAGAGAATCTTTAATAAAAAAGACGTCTCATTCCATCAGGAAATGAAACTTTTGGTTGCCAGTTAATAGCTCGGGTGATTGCACTATTGTCACTGACCCAGTCCGGATGGAAAATTTCTCTCACTTTTCCCGGGGTCAACATCGGCTGATAGCTGCTCAGAGACGCTATAGCAATATTGATTCGGCCGACGATAGATATTAATCCGCGTGGGACTGAAAAACAGTGGGCCGGCTTGCCGTTAAGTTGGCTAGCAATCGCCGCAATTTGCGTCCAAGTATAGCCATTAGGGTGGCCGTCATGCAACTCAAAACATTGCCGGTCAGAGATTCTGTCCGGGCGGAGCAGACAGATCACCGCCGCTGCCAGATCATCGACGTAAAGGAGCGAAAACCGACCCTCTTTGCTACCAGCGATAGGGACAATACCGCGCCGGATCAATTTTAAAAGTGGTTCCATTTCGCGGTCCCCCGGGCCGTAAACAGCAGGGGGGCGCAGAATATCCCAGGAAATTTTATCGCTATACTCCAGCAGGGCATCCTCACCCAGTTTTTTGCTTAAAGCGTAAGCGGAGAGAGATGGTTCGCGGGCAGCTAAAGAAGATATCAATAAGAAACGGGGCACCCCTTGCTCAACAGCGGCCTGAAGCAGTCTTTCTACCCCTTCGACGTTGATTTTCTTAAATTGTTTCAGGGTCGCTCCACGCACTGCTCCAGCACAGTGAACAATTACATCAACATTGGTCACA
>JAGGWI010000132.1 GCA_021157505.1 Desulfuromusa sp.
ACCATAAATAGTTTTTTGATAGGGAAGGGGGAGGATTCGTCCTCCCCCGACCCCCTTAAAAGTCTAGTCTTTTACTAAGTTGTACTTTATCGCTAATGTGTCATGTTCAGCAGGCCAGAATCTTGGCCTCTGGTAAGGCGCATGCAGTACAGCAACACCGCCAGATTTCAAAAGGCTGGAGTTGCTGAGAAATGATATCAGTCATAAGCGATTAGAGAACCAGTTTTACGGTTTTCGGTGGCTATAGCGTAGGGGTCACACCTGTTCCCATCCCGAACACAGAAGTTAAGTCCTACTGCGCCGATGATACTGCATGGGAGACTGTGTGGGAAAGTAGGTCGCTGCCGAAATTAATTGAAAACCCCCATCCTCATTAAGTTGAGGATGGGGGTTTTTGTTGTTATAGATTGAAAGTTGAGTTTTTATTCTGATTCTATTTGGTATGTCTTTATCTTTCTGTGCAGATTAGAGCGCTCCAGCCCAATTTCCTCAGCAGTCCTGGAAACATTCCAGTTATTTTTCCGCAATTTTTCCAGCAGGAATTGTTTTTCAAATATCTCCTTTGCTTCACGATATGAGTCGGGTAGATCTACGGTGTCTAGGCCTTGGAGTTCATTTCCTTTTCTGTGCTGGTTAATCCCATGGGGTAGATCCGAGAGATTAATAAGCTGTCCTGGGGTCATGATAACCAATCTCTCGATTAAATTCTTCAGTTCTCTGACGTTTCCTGGCCAGTTGTAAGCTAACAACAAATTCAACGCATCTTTGGAGATCGATTTTATTTCGCGACTCTCTTTGCCACAAAAAAACTGCAAGAAGTGTTTACAGAGTCGGGGAATATCATCCTTGCGATTGCGTAATGGTGGAACCGAGAAAGGGAGAACATTAAGGCGAAAATACAGATCTTCCCTGAAGTTTCCTGTTTTTATTTCTTTGGGGAGATCTTTGTTGGTTGCTGCAATCACTCGAACATCAACATTAATCGTTTTATTTCCACCAACCCGGTCGAATTTATGCTCCTGTAATATACGTAAAATCTTGGCCTGAGTTTTTAAACTCATATCACCGATTTCATCAAGAAAAAGTGTCCCGCCATTTGCTTGATCAAATTTTCCTTTGCGTGCCACCGTAGCACCGGTAAATGACCCTTTTTCATGACCAAAAAGCTCGGATTCAATAAGTTCTTCGGGAATAGCTGCACAGTTGACTTCAATGAAGGGTTTATCTGAACGGTTTGATTGGCGATGAATTGCCCGGGCAACCAACTCTTTTCCTGTGCCATTTTCTCCAGAAATGAGTACCCATCCAGAGCTTGGTGCCGCCAGTTTAATCTGTTGCTTCAACCGGTCTATTACTTGGCTGTTACCGATCATCTGATAATCACGACCAATCTTTTCTTTCAGAGCCTTGTTTTCAGCAACCAATTGACCAATTTTCATGGCATTTTTAATTGCCAGTAAAACCTTTTCAATAGAGAGGGGCTTCTCGATAAAATCGAAAGCACCGAGGCGGGTTGCTTTGACGGCTGTTTCAATGGAACCATGACCACTCATCATGACGACTAACTGATTGGGTCGTATCTTTTTAATTTTTTTAAGTGTTTCCAGCCCATCGATACCTGGCATCCAGATATCAAGTAGAATTAAGTCTGGGTCTGCTGTCTGAATCAAAGTAAGACATTCTTCCCCTGTGGCGGCAAAAGAGGTTCGAAACCCTTCATCTTCAAGGATCCCTTTCAGACTTTGCCGGATACTATTTTCATCATCAACGATGAGAATGTTTTTCATTTAAATCTCCTTGTTTGTCCTTGTTTGTCCGTGTTAACTGTCCGTAGCCGGGAGCTCAATAATGAAAATTGAACCATGGGGACTATTATCTCTAACACGAATATAGCCATTATGGTCGGCAATAATGGTGGATACTATGGCTAACCCCAAACCCGTTCCGGTTTTTTTAGTTGAAAAATAGGGTTCAAATAACCTTGCCTTGTCCTCTGATGGAATACCGCAACCAGAATCAGCAACTTTGAGAGTAATAATCTGTAGCTCCTGGTTGTAAGCTGATTTGAGCCAAATTGTCCCCTCACCTGCGATTGCAGCAATGGAATTTTCCAACAGGTTGATAATAACTCTTCGAATTTGTTCACGGTCAAATTTAGTGTCAGGAAGGTGCTGGTCCAGCAATAGCTGGAAAGTGATATTTTTGTGTGCTTGTTTGTACAAAGCAAAACATTCACTCATCACCTCATTGAAGTTGTTTTCGCTTGGTTTAGTTGCAGGCATTCTGGCAAAATTTGAAAATTCATTGACCAGATTTTTCAACTCATCAACTTGATTGCTGATCATTTTAGTACAATCATCAAAGACATGATCATCAGCAAAGCGAGACAGGTAACGTCGTCGCAAACGTTGTGCCGAAAGCTGGATTGGAGTCAACGGGTTCTTGATTTCATGAGCTATACGCCTGGCCACTTCTCGCCATGCTGCCATACGCTGTGCTTTATAGAGTTTAGTCAGATCATCGAAGACAATGACAGTTCCTAAGAAATTATTTTTTTTGTCGCGCAAGGTTGTCAAATTGAGCATCAGTGTATATTTCTCATTGCCGATAGAGGTGGTTATTTGTTGACGTACCATCCCCCGTTCCGAATAAAATAATTCTTTTAACAATACCATGATTTGGGGCATGTAGCTGTCTGGAATGACGTCACGGAAATCTTTGCCGAGCATTTTATCGGCGTTGAAGCGGAGCAGGTTTTCGGCTGATTTATTGATCGTTGTCAGATAACCTGAGCGGTCAATAGAGATGACGCCAGCAGTTACATTGGCCAGGACTATCTCCATGTAGTCTCGGCGGCGATCCAGCTCAAGGTTTGAAGTTTTCAACTCCTGATTGGCAGTAATAACTTCGGCACGCCCCTGACGTAAATCAGCCGTCATCTTGTTGAAGGCCTTCACTAACGTTCCTATTTCGTCAGTGCTGCGAGTCTTCAGTTGAATATCCAGATCACCAGATGCAACTTTGGTCGTTGCTATTGCCAATTCTTGAATCGGAACAGTGATTCCTCTGGCCAGATGGAAACCAAACCAGGTTGCAAGAAAAATAATAACCAGGGCAATCAGTAGTAAAACAATGACATAGCTCTGTTGTATCTGCCCCTTGATCGATTTGGTCAGCTTGTATTGTTCAACCGATGCTGAAATTTCTTTCATCTTTTTGATCAAAGAGTAGGGAACATAATAATTGACGACAACAACTCCGACAATATCGTTTGGATCCCAGTTGGATTGAACGGGAACAATTCCGCGAATCAAATCTGCTTTTCCAACAGGAGTTATTTGCGAAAAACGGAGACCTTGAAGTCCTTCCCGCACCGGGTCAGATGTTGCCGTGGTAATTTTAATGATTGGAAGTTTGGGGTTGGCAACTCTGACTAATTCTTCATGTGTTGCTGAGAAAACTTCAACAATTCCAAGGTTATATTCCTCTTGTTTTTCTTTGATCAACTGTTTTAATCGCGCCAGGTTTTCTTCATTGAGAAGTTTACCTGCTTTGATTCGAGTACTTAACTGATCTGCATAGTAGAGAGCGTTTGCCTCTGAATTTCGATAGTATGTTTGTGCAACCTCAAGCGACTCATCAAGAGCTTTTTCCACCTGATTATTGAACCAGCTATCGATACTGTTACTGATAAAGCCTGCTGAAACAAAAAATAAGAGCATCGTCGGAACCAGCGACAACGCAATGAATGCACCAACAAGTTTGCTGCGGAGTTTAGAACCAGGAACCCCACGGCGGCGTTCAAGAATTAACTTGAAGATATTACGAAAAATGAGAAACAGAAACAGGAGTACCAGAAGTATATTCAGGTTAATAACGGCAAGGGTAATAGTGCTGTTGCTGATTTGGAGATGAGAGGTTAATTCTACCAGGCGACTTTCGAGTTGAGGAATGAAAAGAATCAGAAGAATAGCTAATAAAACCAGTATCCATTCACGCCTTCTATAGGGTGACTTTTTTTTCTGTTTTGATTCTTCTAAATCGGTTGTCATACCTGCGCCCTATTTGAAAACTAGATAAGTAACGTAATATTCTATTGAATGCTTCAAAACAAAACAAGCATGATGGGTGAAATTGTGATTTTTTATACTATTTTGTTGCTTGATACACGTTCTTTTGGCAACAGGAGCTGCATATATTGTGTAGTTTAACCGGAAATGTTTACTGCTGATATAATCCAGATTATCTGATGAGGAGGTTATTATCCACGTCCGGTAAAATTGTACTTTTGGTCTTAGACCTACGTCGTTAAGATCTTTGGGATATGTCGCTGTTAAATGACCGATATTCGAAGTATTGCGGGTTATTTACCAAGGTAGCTCATCACCGTTGCTATGCCAGAAACTTCCTGAGTTCTCAAGGTTGAGAGCTTCGATCCTTTCGGCCAATCCGGCAACAGATTCTTCCGTGGTGATCAAACCACCAAAATTGACCATCCGGGTTTTTACGAATCCCGGATGCAGTTGTGCCACCGCAATACCCTGCTCCTTCAACTCGATGGCCAGGGAGCGACCAAGGGCATTGAACGCTGCCTTAGAAGCTCGGTAGCCATAGCGACCACCGGAGTCGTTATCAGCAATGGACCCCATTCGACTGGTGATGTTGGCGATTTTACTGCCTGCTTGCAGATTGGGCAGCAGGGCTTCGCAGATTCTCAATGGTGCAAAGGCATTGATCTCCATTTGCAGGCGGAGGGAGTCAAAATTAAAGCTCCCGAGGACGTCTTCCTGCATGATCCCAGCATTATTGATCAACAAGTCGATGGTTTGCCCATCTAAAGCAGCCACCAGTTGCTCAATACTTTTTTCGCTGGTGACATCAATGTCGTCAACGACCTGCGATGCAACCTTCTCAAGTTCGGGAGAGGTTTCGCGACAGGTCCCAGTCACATGCCAACCTTCAGTTTGGTAGTGACGCGCCAGTTCCAGACCAATTCCGCGATTGGCACCAGTAATTACAACATGCTTCATTGTATCCTCCTGCGCAGCAGTTGATGCTTCGCTGTATTATTTACGCTTATTTTACCATTTTATTTATATTTATGAGAAGGGTAGAGGGCGATAATATTGAAAGGTGATGAGGGGCAGAGAGTAGCCATTTAAAGAATACAACAAAAACAGACACCCGCTTATGTTGGCTAAGTGTCTGTTTTTATTGTGGAGCCACCCAACGGAGTCGAACCGTTGACCTGATCATTACGAGTGAACTGCTCTACCAACTGAGCTAGGGCGGCAATAAGGGTTGAATTTTTACCTCAATTTGTCAAATGAGTCAATCATCATCATTTGATCTGCCACGTAGATTTTTCTATTGGGCCATTGACAAGTAAATTTATCTTGGATATATTCTTTCCTAGGAATAATTACTATCTATAGGGAATCTAAATTATGAAGCTAACCATGAAGAATGAACTTGATGCTTTTGCCGAAGCTTGCCGTGAGAAAGATTTGCGTTTGACCCCACAGCGGTTAGAGATTTTTAAGGAGTTGGCACAAGCTACAGATCATCCTACGGCGGAAACACTGCATCAGCGTTTGATTCAAGGGATGCCAACCCTGTCGTTGGATACGGTTTATCGTACTTTGGGGACTTTTGCGAATCTTGGGTTAGTGAATAAAGTTGAAACCTCTGAAAGTCAGGCTTATTTTGAAGTTTCACAGGTTCAGCATCATCATTTGATCTGTCGAAAGTGTAAAGAAATTATCGATTTCCAGTGGCAATACATTGACAATGCTGCATTGCCGGAAGAGGTTAATTCCTGGGGGAAAATTGAGAGGAAAAATATTGTGGTTTATGGAACCTGCCATAAATGCCTTAATTGAGGATAGTAGGTCAGCTCCTTTTTTCTACAATATAGATAAGAACTATTACTATAAAACAATAATAAGTAAATACTTTTAGAACCTTTCAGCCCCTGACAAGAGAGGATTAGGTCATGAAGAAAAAGTTGACAACGAATGGTGGAGCTCCAGTAACTGACAACAATCATGTTATGACGGCGGGACCACGTGGACCAATGCTGCTTCAGGATGTCTGGTTTCAGGAAAAACTGGCCAGCTTTGACCGTGAAGTGATTCCTGAACGGCGCATGCATGCCAAAGGTTCAGGTGCCTTTGGAACATTTACTGTGACCCACGATATCACTCAATACACAAAGGCAAAGATTTTTTCAGAGGTCGGCAAGTCGACAGAGCTGTTCGTCCGTTTTTCTACTGTAGCAGGTGAGCGCGGTGCGGCCGATGCGGAGAGGGATATTCGCGGTGTGGCGCTTAAATTTTATACCGAGGAAGGAAATTGGGATCTGGTTGGTAATAACACTCCAGTCTTCTTTTTGAAAGATCCGTTGAAATTCCCCGATCTCAACCATGCAGTTAAACGTGATCCTCGCACTAACATGAGAAGTGCGAAAAATAACTGGGATTTCTGGACTTTGCTACCCGAGGCGTTGCATCAGGTGACCATTACCATGAGTGACCGGGGCATCCCGCTTTCTTACCGTCATATGAATGCCTACGGCAGTCACACCTACAGTTTGATCAGTGCTGAAAATAAGCGCTATTGGGTCAAGTTTCATTTTAAAACCCAACAGGGAATCAAGTGTTTGACCGATGCTGAAGCAGAAACCCTCATTGGTAAGAATCGCGAGAGTCATCAATGTGACCTTTATGACAGCATTGAGTCCGGCGACTTTCCTAAGTGGAATATGCAGATTCAAATTGTTCCTGAGGAAGCTGCTGCTGAGTTTCCATTTAATCCCTTTGATTTAACCAAAGTCTGGCCACATGCGGATTATCCATTGATTGATGTTGGCGTTCTGGAACTCAACCGCAATCCGGAAAACTACTTTGCCGATGTGGAGCAGGCAGCGTTTAATCCGGCAAATATCGTTCCTGGGATTGGATTCTCCCCGGATAAAATGTTGCAGGGACGCTTATTCTCATACGGTGATGCCCAACGTTACCGTCTGGGTGTCAACCATCAGCAGATTCCGGTTAATCGACCACGTTGTCCTTTTCATAGTTTCCATCGTGACGGTGCCATGCGGGTCGATGGGAATCACGGCAGTACCCTCGGCTATGAGCCGAACAGTTATGCTGAGTGGCAAGAACAGCGGGATTTTTCTGAACCGCCGTTGAGTCTGGAAGGTGCTGCTGATCATTGGAATCACCATGAGGACGATGATGATTATTTCAGCCAAGCTGGAGGGTTATTTCAGCTGATGACCACCGAACAACAAGAGCTGTTGTTCGGCAATACGGCGCGTGCTATGGGTGATGCTCCCCGCGAGATAAAAGTTCGCCATGCTGCAAATTGCTATCAAGCTGACCCTGCTTACGGAGAAGGGGTTGCGACCGCTATGGATATCCCATTGAAGGAAGTTACAAAATAGAGTTAACTGGTTGAACATCAACCAAAAACAGACCATCCATTTTTTCTGGTTAGCCATATACCCATAACAAAGGAGGAAAACTAATGTCACAAAGTATCAAAGGGACTGAAACCGAAAAAAATCTGTTAAAATCGTTTGCTGGTGAGTCACAGGCAAGAACCCGTTATACTTACTTTGCCAGTATTGCAAAAAAGGAGGGGTATGTTCAGATAGCTGATATCTTCGAGGAAACAGCCAATCAGGAGAAAGAGCACGCAAAACGTTTCTTCAAGTTTCTCGAAGGTGGCGATCTGGAAATCACCGCTATGTATCCTGCGGGGAAAATGGGTACGACAACAGAAAATCTATTGGCTGCAGCTACAGGTGAAGAAGAGGAGCATACAACCCTCTATCCTGCATTTGCTGCTATCGCATTGAATGAGGGTTTTCCTGAGATTGCAGCAGCCTGGAATGCTATTTCTGTTGCAGAAAAACAGCATGAAAAGCGCTATCGTGACCTGTTGGAAAATATTGAAACCAGCAAAGTTTTCAAGCGTGAGACGGAAGTGATCTGGCGCTGCCGTAATTGTGGTTACCTCCATATCGGTGAGGAAGCTCCGGAACTATGTCCGGCCTGCATCCATCCACAAGCCCATTTTGAATTGCTCGGTGAAAACTGGTAATTATCTAAAACTTTCGAACAAAAGCCCCTCAAACTATTTTGAGGGGCTTTTTTGTTGCA
>JAGGWI010000188.1 GCA_021157505.1 Desulfuromusa sp.
AAAAACAACAATTGACCACAAAATCAGGACAATTAATCAAGCGTGGTGACGAGATCACTCTGAATGGTTCCACCGGTGAGGTGATGCTTGGTGTGGTACCAAAGATCCAACCCGCAGTGAGTGGTGAATTTGCCATATTTATGGGCTGGGCAGATCAGTTCAGACGGCTTAAGGTGCGTACTAATGCCGATACTCCCCGTGATGCCAAAGTTGCCCGCGACTTTGGAGCTGAAGGTATCGGTCTGTGTCGGACCGAACATATGTTTTTTGAAGGTGACCGAATTCAGGCCGTACGGGAGATGATTCTTGCGGAGGATCTGGAGGGGCGTAAGAGTGCTCTGGATAAAATTTTGCCGATGCAAAAAGGGGACTTTATCGGTCTTTTCCGTGAAATGAAGGGGTTCCCGGTGACGATTCGCCTGCTTGATCCCCCGTTGCATGAATTTTTGCCGCAAACGGATGATGATATCTCTGAGTTGGCCAATGCTGTTGGTATCCGTTTTTCAGAAGTTAAAGAGCACGTAGAAAGCCTCCATGAGTTTAATCCGATGCTCGGCCATCGTGGTTGTCGGCTCGCGATCACCTATCCCGAAGTTTATGATATGCAGGTTCAGGCGATCATGGAAGCAGCCTGTGAACTGGTTAAAAATGAAAGGTTTAAAATTGTTCCAGAGATCATGATTCCACTGGTCAGCCATGTTAATGAATTGCGGATACTGCGTGCCAATGCAATTAAGGTTGCGGATACCGTTTGCGAGAGCTACGGGGTTGAAATTGATTATTTAATCGGGACGATGATTGAGCTGCCGCGAGCTGCATTGACCGCCGATGCGATTGCTCAGGAAGCTGATTTTTTCTCTTTTGGAACCAATGATTTGACCCAGACGACATATGGGTTGTCACGTGATGATGCCGGCCATTTTCTTCCCGAATATATTCAGCGTGGAGTTCTGAAAAAAGACCCATTTGTTGCTCTTGATCAGCGTGGTGTCGGTGAACTTGTAAAGATCGGTTTTGAGCGGGGACGAAGCACCCGTCCAGACTTAAAGGTGGGAATCTGTGGTGAACACGGGGGCGAGCCCTCCAGTGTTGTTTTCTGTCACGATATTGGTTTGGATTATGTTTCCTGCTCTCCGTACCGGGTGCCGATTGCTCGTCTAGCTGCGGCGCACGCGGCATTACAGGATAGCTGATATTGTCTGCCCACAAAACCCCCGATATTTTCAAAGGGGTTTTGTGGTATTTCTCTAAAATTAAGTTCGTTCTTTCACCCCATGTTTATCAATAAAGTCGAACAGCACGCTCTTTCCAACTGCTCTACTATAATAAAAACCCTGAACGATACAGGATCCCTGTTTGAGTAGATATTCATGCTGTGCCCGGGTTTCCACCCCCTCTGCAATAAAATCAAGCTGCAGACCCTTGGACACATTGATGATCGCGGGGATAATTGTATCATGCATATTGTCAGCAGTAATTTTTTTCATGAATGACCGATCCAGCTTCAATGTATTCAATGGCAGTTGATTCAGGTAACTGAGGGAGGAGTATCCGGTACCAAAATCATCGATGGCGATTTTGATTCCGGCATCGGTTAGTTTTACAATATTGGCTATGGTCATGCTGATATTTTGAACCAGAACATTTTCTGTCAGTTCGATCTCAATCTCTTTTGGATCGATTTCATAGCTATGAAGCTTTTCCAGAACATATTCGGCAAAATTAGCCATTGCCAGTTGTAGTGCAGATACATTGATCGACACTTGTATCCGTATCCCTTTTTTGTTCCAGTCGTATATATCCCGACAGACCTGATTAAGGACAATTTCTCCAATGTCATTGATTAATGAGGTTTCTTCTGCAATATCGATAAATTTACTGGGGAGGATCAGGGTGTTGTTGGCTGTCATGATTCGGACCAACGCTTCTACGGCATGGATTTTCCCTGAACCCAGATCAATCTGTGGTTGGTAATAAACCACAAAGCGATTGTTTTTGATCGAACTTCTGATCATATTCTCAATAAAAACAGTATGGCTGTTCTTATTCTTAAGTTTATTGCTGTACAGGCAGTAGGTTTTTCTGGTTTTAGCTTTTGCACTACACACGGCAGTATCACCATTTCTTATCAACTCTTTCCCCGTTTCTCCATGGTCGGGATAGAGTGCGATACCGATACTGAGAGAAATATGGATTTCCTGTCCCTGCAGTTTGAACGGGAGGATTGTTTCATCGCTGATCTTCTTGGCAATGGCAATGGCGTCATCAGGGGAGTTTAGCGCAGATACCAGGAGGATAAATTCATCACCACCCAGCCGGGCAAGAGTGTCCTCTTCGCGGGTACACCTCCGTAGGGTTTCAGCAAGACTTTTCAGCACTTCATCGCCAAGACTTGCCCCATAAGTATCATTGATTAATTTGAAGCGGTTTATATCAATGAAGAGCAAGGCAAATTTCCCCCGGTTTTCCTTGGAGAGGGAAATCAGTGACAGTAGCCGTTCATTCAACAGTGTCCGGTTTGGCAGTCCGGTCAGTAGGTCATGGTTGTTCTGAAAACGGATAATTTCTTCTGATTTTTTTCTTTCGGTAATATCTCTGGCGACCCCGTAGGTTCCTATAAAACTTTGCTTTCGATTATAGTTCCGTCCCAGTTTGTAGCCACCAGAAATCTTTTTTTCTATATTGATTGCACGTACTTCAACGTGCAGGAGTTCTTTTTTGTTTTTATGCTGTAATCTTAGTTCCTGACTTCTTATGTCTTTAGGAAACTGTTTATTATTGAAAAAAAGGTCTGCTCGATCTACATCCTGTGCATAGATCACTTCCTGATAGTGTTTTCCAATGATCTCTTTTCTGCTGTATCCAAGCATTTTTATAGTATTTTTATTTACAAAAACAAATTTCCCTTTTCGGTCCAGCATGTAGAGTAAATCAGGTGAATTATGGACAATAAACCGATGCAGAGCTTCCGATTTTTCCAGTTTATTAATCATCTTCTGATTTTCCCGCTCCAGGTAGATTTTTTCCAGAACGTTTTTAATTGAAAATAGAAGTTCATCTGCGGAATAAGGTTTTCGGATGAAGTCTTTTGCTCCATTTTTCAGAACATGAATCGCTTTTTTTATTTCAGATTCACCACTGACAACGATAACATTAGTATCGATATCGCTGCTATTGATGTGCTCAAGAACCTCTTCGCCATCCATGTCAGGCATGTTCAGATCAAGGAGAACCAGTTCGTATTTTTTGTTGCTCAGTTCTTCCAATGCCGCATGACCGCTGGAGACCGTATGTGTATTCAGACCATTCAGTGTCAGTACCGCTTTGATACTTGTCGCTACGGTCAGATCATCATCAACAATGAGTATTTCTGCATTGTCAATTGTTGGAGCACCATTCTTAAATTTGAACTGGCCTAGATCCATCATTTCAGCTCAATCTCACTCTCTTCTTGTTTGCGGGGTATGAAAATTTTAAATTCAGTCCCTTGATCTTGGTTCGAATAGCAGGTGATATTTCCTGAGATTTCCTGAACCAAGGTATGAACAATTGAAAGTCCCAATCCGGAGTGTCCTTCTTTTGTACTCGTAACCGGTTTAAATAGATTTTTTAAAATTTCTGGAGCAATACCGGGGCCACTATCTTGAACCGATATTTCAATATAGCGCTGCCCATTCAGATAAATATTATCTCTCGTAGTCATCTCAATGGTGTTGTTGTTTTCCATTGCTTCAACACTATTTTTTATGATGTTGATTAAGATTTGCTTTAGCTTGTCAGGCAGGCAATAGAGAGGGGGAATTTGCTTATCGAGTAACAATGTTGATTCTATCTGCTTGGTTTTGTAGAGCGAGCTGCTGAAAAGAGTATCTAGTTCAGTGAGTAGTTTGTTGATATCGACCTGTTTATATTCCGTTCTAGTTGGGGTTTGTGGATCTTTTGCCCGTAACAATATATGACTGACCCGTTCAATTTCTTCTCTGATGAAATTAATTTCTTCCTGAGCCGAGTGACCGCCGTCAATTTTTTTTCCGAGAATATAGAGATAGTTGTTAATGATAGTCAGAGGGTTGCTGACTTCGTGGGCAACTTTTTTGAAATCAACAATGGTCATGCCTGCTGCGTGAGACGCACTCGTGGTCTGGGAGAAATATCTCCGGGCAATTTCTTTACCCAGTAACTTTAAAAAAGGGGCTTGGCTTTGTAGCTCTGCCCCTTCCCGTTCCGTTGTCCCTAGTGCCAGCACTCCAATCCCTGTTTCTTGATGATAAACGGGTAAAAAATAAGCAGCTTCGGTATTTAACAATCTGATCACCTGTTTATCCGCAATCGAGCATTTTTCGGACCAACTTAAAATACAATTATTTTTGTTAAATGCGGTGCTCAATAGACTGTTTTTGTCATCGGTCTTGAATTCTATTTCATCAAGTTTATTTATTTCCAGATCGTTGATTGCAGCTAAAGTGGTTCGATCCTCATTGATCTTAAAAAAGAACAATTCGTTCAGGTTGAAGAGGACGCTGAAGCTGGTTCTGACCTCTTTAGTGAAATCAGCCAAATCCATCTCTGCATCTCTTCCAATGGTGTGACTCAGAGCGATATGTTTAACCTTGTTAGCCAATTTATGGCTGCCGTCTTCATGCTGAATTGTATCGATGATACTCGCTTCATTTTCCTCCCGGTAAAATCGCCCGTTGAAGCCAAGAGCCGTAATCATCTGTTCACTTTTTTCTGTGGCAATCGTGAGACAATCGAGAATGATATCTTCGGTCATGCCCAGAAGTAGCCCCGCTTTTTCAAGGTAGCTTCGGTTATTGCGGGCGCTATTTTTTGAGCTGAGAGGACTTGCAACGGCGAGGATTCTTAATAAGAGAGGTGAGTTGATCAGTTCATCTGCTGGTGCATGTTGGAACTGTATAGCATCAGCAATGAAGGAATCGAGCTCCCAACTTTCAACCAGGGCAGCTCCTAGCTCACAGTGGTCGACCTGTAGTTGTTCCCGTTCAAGAGCGAGAAAATTCTCTGTTTCACTATAGTAACGGTTCAAAATCGGGAGATAATTATCTTCACGGTTCAGTAACAGCAGCAGCATGCCAACTTGATGGAACTGTCCGGCAAGAAACGCTTCACCCGGTTTCTCATAACCAATAAGTTTGGCAATCCTTTCGGCCAGGTTGGCACAAACCAGGCCACGTAGCCAGATGTAGTGAGCATGGTTGTTGAAATCCTTGCTAGAATCAGCAAAAACTCGCTGTATAGCACAGGTAGTGACGATATTTTTAACGTTGGTCATCCCCAGAACAATTAACATTCTGCGGATATCGGTCACCTTATTCCAGTTTCGATAAGCTGGGGAATTTGCAACTTGTAATATTTTGGCAGTTAGACCAGCATCTTTTCTTATAGCTGCTGAAAACAGCTCGAAGTTGGCATTTTCACTCTGACATAAGTCGAGGAGTTCAACCAAAAGAGTCGGCTCAGAAGGTAATTTATCTGCAGCATAACCTTCGTTTTTCAGATAGATACGTTGCATATCTATCGCTATCCTTTCTCTTGATTGTAGCTGTGTTATCGAGCCAAAAGACTCAACATTAGAATAAGCTAAAAACGTTTCTTTGCAGTCCGTCAGTCTACTTCAAGTATAATATAAAACAAATAATTCTAATTATTCTTTTCACTTAAATCTCCAGGAGGCTGTCGGACTATTAATTTCTTTAGAAAATAAGTGATTGAGTGAAGTGATTTTTTCTGTATCTAAGCGGCCTGACCTTTCGCTGATCAAGGTCGTCAATTTCCCCATTTCCAGATAGAGCTGTAGCAGCTCCGGGGCGTCATTTTTGAGTGTTTGAATATGAGCGGTAACGGTTCCAAGATCGCCACGGACAATAGGGCCAGTTAAGCCCTGTTCGGGGCCGAGATGTTTTACGTTTTCTAAAGTTGCTTGTACTAACGGTAATAACAGGGGGATTGCCTGATCCGATTTGATGCCACAGTTGATGAGCAGATCACGGGCCGAAGCAAGCAGAGTGACTAGATAATTGGATGCGACACAGGCAGCGGTGTGATAGAGCACTTTTTTATCGTGATCAAGGGTGAAAAATTGCCCGCCAATCACGCTGACCAACTTTTCTCCCAGCAGCAATGTCTGCGGGTCATTACTCTCCAACGCGCAAGGACATTGCTGTAAATCAAGGAACGCTTTTTCGCGGTTGGCAAAAGGGAGGAGGGGGTGTAGTGACAGCAGTGATAATGGTGAAGAATGATGGTACATGATCTCAGCTGGGTGTAAACCACTGAAATGAACCAATGTTGCCGGTGTGGAGAAATGGGTTGTGGTCTGTAGCTTTAATGCTGAATTTTGGATCTGATCATCGGGAACAGCAAGGAGAATTATTTCTGCAGTGCTGGCATCCTCGATCCGATCAGATGCCAGAGTTGTCGCGCAACCAATATATGAACACGCTTCAGCTGCTCTTTCCCTGCTGCGACTGATGACCGAAGTTATTGGATAACCAGCAGTGTACAGACGTTTGCTGATAGCGCAACCAACTCGACCCGGGCCAATGAGGGCAATATCTGGTTTCATGCCACTGAAACCTGGAGTGATCCCACCTTTTCAATGGTCCCCTCCAGTTGATCACCAGCTATGATTCTGCTGACTCCGGCGGGAGTTCCGGTGAGGATGATATCGCCACTTTCCAGAGTAAAGAAGGTTGAAATTTCGGCGATAATCTCTTCTACTGAACGCATCATTTGAGCGGTATTCCCTTGCTGCCGAATCTCCCCGTTGACTTTCAACTGGAGCTGCAGATTGTTCGGGTCGCTCACTTTAGCTGCTGCGGTAAACTCAGATATTGGACAGGAGGTATCAAAGCCTTTGGCAATTTCCCACGGTAATCCCTTGTTTTTTTGTTGATCCTGGACATCCCGCAGGGTTAAATCGAGAGCCACAGCATATCCGGCCAAATACGACAGTGCATTTTCTGCCTGGATATGTTTGCCGGTTTTCCCCACAAGTAAGGCCAGCTCCAGTTCATGATGGCAATTGCTGGAATAATCGGGAATCTTGATAGTGCCCCCGTCCGGAAGCAAACTACTGGCGGGCTTACAAAAAATAACAGGACGATCAGGAACCTTGTTTCCCAGTTCACGAATATGATCCAGATAATTGCGCCCCAGGCCGATAATTTTACCAACAGAATAGGTCGCTTCGCTGTTTTTTATTTTCACCTGGTGCATTATATCCTCCCTTGGGATGTCGATTATTATTTATCACATCAAGATTCGAAAGATAGCGGTTTTTGGCTCATAAAAGCAAGGTTTGTCATGACTGGTTTGGAGGTTTTCTCTATGCTAGGAGCCTGCAAACGTGTCAAAATCTGTTCTCAAGCCTTCCAATTTTCGCATCGTCCCGCATAGCCCGACAGACTCCTGGAATGGCGGGGGAGACAACGACACTGCAACTCTATGATCAAGAGGTGAAATGTATTATTTCAGCTACGAAGAACCGGTATTCCGCCCCCCTTCTGAAGCACGATCATTGATTCTACAGATCACCGTTGGTTGCAGTCAGAATCAATGTAAATTTTGTGGCATGTATAAGATGAAACAGTTTCGACTGCGCAGTGTTGCGGATATCGCTGCTGAAATTGAAGCTATCCCGGAGGGGGACCGTAACCAATATCGACGGATTTTTCTTGCCGATGGCGATGCATTGGTCTACCCACAAGCAGGGCTAATTGAGATTCTCGACCTTCTCAATCTGAAATTTCTAAATTTGACCCGTGTTGGTGTCTATGCTTCACCGAAAAGTTTAACAACTAAGAATGTTGAGGAACTGGGGCAACTGAAATCGAGGAAGCTGCGCATTCTTTACCTGGGTCTTGAAAGTGGTGATGCCCCGACATTGAAATTGACAGCTAAGGGTTACAGCCCGGAACAGATACTGCAGTTGTGTCGCAAGGCGCAGCAGGCGGGGATAAAACTGTCAATCACCGCTATTCTTGGTTTAGCCGGTCGTGAGCGCAGTCGTGAGCATGCTGTCGCAACGGCAAAGTGGATCAACGACCTCTCCCCGGAGTATTTCTCACTATTAACCATGTTTCGACGTCATAATGACGCCTATTTTGAACTGATTGAACCACTTAAGAATGGTGAAATTATTGAAGAAGCGCTGCAGGTTGTGAAACAACTGCAACCGCAAAAAACAATTCTGCGCTCGAACCATGTGTCAAATATTTTGAATTTAGCAGGAAGTTACCCAAAAGACCGGGAGAGAATTATCGCCCAGACAGAAGCCGCTCTGGAAGAGGCTCGGCGCCATTTGGACTGGTTTAATCAGGTGCCAGATTATGATGAGTCATTCTTCTGAGGGCTGAACAAAAAGACTTTGCTTAGCCCTCAGATTTTTTTACCAGCAGTCACCGCCAGTGTCCTGTCATGCATTAACTGTTGCATCTTGCTGGTTATTTTACGCGTCGACTGTGTTGTGTCTTCCGCTGTATAGCTTTGGCTATGCAGCGAAAACCACGCCTTGTTGACACGTAAAATCCCGGCGCAATTTTGCAACCTTTCACACATGACAGGACACTACTTGCGTTGGAATGTGTTTTCAGAGAATGAATAGTTAAAATTCATGTGATCTTTGTAGGTTCCTTCCAGGATCGCAACGACATCTTCAGTAAATACCAGTTCCTCATCTGTCGGGATAACAAAAACCTTGATCGGGGAATCGGGGGTGGTGATCGTGGTTTCCACTTTGCGGGTCATCGTGTTGCGGTTCTTTTCCCGGTCAAGTTTGATGCCGATATGCTCCAGATTTTCCAGCGCCTTTTCACGGATCAGCCAACCCATCTCCCCAACTCCGGCAGTAAAGACAACAGCATCCACTCGGCCAAGAATTGCACAATAGGAACCGATATATTTCTTGAGCCGGTAGCTTTCAATTTCCAGCGCCAGGGTGCAGCGTTTATTGCCAGCCTCAGCAGCTTCAATCACATCGCGGCGGTCTGTAAATTCACCAGTGATACCGAGAATTCCCGATTTTTTATTCAGAACACTGTCGATTTCCTGGGGTGAAAGATTTTCCCGCTGCATGATGAATGCCGGAATCGCCGGATCAATATCCCCACAGCGGGTTCCCATGACGGCCCCCTCTAACGGGGTAAGACCCATCGAGGTGTCAATGGAGATACCATTTTTAATTGCTGTGTGGGAGACCCCGTTACCAATATGCATGGTAATAATATTGCAGTCCTTAGGTGGTTTCCCCAGTAGAACCGCAGCACGCTTGGAAACATAAAGGTGGCTGGTGCCGTGAAAACCATACCGTCGCACCCCATGTTTTTCATACCAGTCATAAGGAACCGGGTAGGTATATGCATGCTCTGGCATAGATTGATGAAATGCTGTATCAAAGATAGCAATATGGGGAACATCTGGAAGGTGGGTCTGGGCAGCTTCAACCCCTGATATATTGGGTGGATTATGCAGTGGAGCCAGATGTTGAACCTCCTTAATTGCATCCAGAACAGTGGTATCGATCAAGATAGAGCAGGTAAATTTCTCACCACCGTGTACGACCCGGTGACCCACTGCCGAAATCTGACCCACCTCTTCAATGACCCCATAGGTTTTATCAGTGAGAATTTTGATAATCAGATGAACCGCCGTTTTGTGGTCTGGGCATTCGTACTCATCCCGATAGGTATCGCGACCAGGAACTTCGTGGATGATAAAAGAATCACCTATCGTGACACGTTCAACCATTCCCCTGGCAATCACTTCTTTTTTATTCCAATCAAAAAGTTGATATTTTACTGAGGAGCTCCCACAATTCAGTGCCAGAATATTCATATTTAAATCTCCTTGGTGTCTGCGCGTATCAATAATTTCAGTTTTGGGGGTCACCGGGGAAAAGCGGACAATAACCCTGTTAATATCAGGGATTATTTTTAATAATCAGTCAAAGGCTAACTTAAATGACTGTTTTTTGGCAAGGTTTTTTCTGTTCTGGACAGCGGCTTGAATATCTGATAAAAGACAGCTAAACACACTCGGTTGTCGGGTGAAAAACTTACTTATTTTAGGAGGAATAATCATGGCTCACGTAATTTCTGATGAGTGCATCGCTTGTGGTGCTTGCTTGCCTAGTTGCCCTGTGGATGCAATTTCCGAAGGCGATATCTATGTCATTGATGCAGACACTTGTACCGATTGTGGTGCTTGTGTTGAAACCTGTCCGGTAGATGCTATTTCTGCTGAATAAAATCGGTACGGTTTGACAATAATTAAAGGCGGTGACTGTCCTCGACAGTGATCGCCTTTTTTTGTGCTATTCAGAAAAACAAAAGGGTGATCTCTGGCTCGAATAGACACGGCCTCATTTTTTTACTGCCGGGTCTTTACCGATATATTTCAAAGAGTAGCGGCCTTCTTCTCCGTTAAAAGGGAGTGCCAGTAATTTAAGGAATGTGACTTGTTCCACATTCCTGAACTGTGAAAGACCAATAGTCATTTGTTCATGCCCCCT
>JAGGWI010000233.1 GCA_021157505.1 Desulfuromusa sp.
GAAGTCTTACCCTTTGTGGCTTTGTGGCTCCGTGTGAGGCGGGGTTGATTTAAAGGTTGCCGTTAATAACCCTGGACACACCATCCTTAATCAAATTCTCACCAAAATTCACCAACAACCCAAGTTTTCGGTCACTTAGCCGCAAATAGGTCAGTAACTGTTTTTTATGTACCGGCATAACCTTTTCGACAGACTTCAATTCTACAATGACTTTATCTTCAACAATGAGGTCCGCACGGAAACCTTCCTCGAATTGAGTGCCATCATATGAAACCGGTATGGCCTGCTGTTTGGTTACAGACAAGCCCCGCTTTTCCAATTCATAAAGCAGAACAGCCTCATATACAGATTCAAGAAGCCCTGGCCCAAGCGTTGTGTGAACCTTAAAACAAGCATCGACAATAATGGTGGCAATTTCATTTTCTGTCATTTTAAAACCTTTTCTCACACAAAACCACAAAGGCACTAAGAAAGGCTAAAAACTCTTTTTGGGTTAAAGGCTTATCCTTTATGGCTTTGTGGCTCCGTGTGAGGTGGGGTTGATTTTAACTTTCCTTGACCCGATAAATACCGTGGTGGGCTTCGGTATCCTGACGGTGAGCTTTAAGATCTGTAGCAAGAGTTTCAATCTTGAAATCTACTAGATCAAAACGCTCTGCAGTCGCTTGTGCCAAGTCATCGATTTTTCTATCCAAGGTTGAATAGCCTTCGATAACGATATCAAATTTTTTATCGATATTTTCCAGTATTATTTCCAGATGCTCTTTTTCCATAATTTCCCCTACAGATTAAGTCGAGTTGCTGCCAGCGGCATTCAGTTTACCGGCAAATCAGAACAATGTGAATCAAAACTGTGAATCAAAACCTTTTTCTCACACAAAGCCACAAAGGCACTAAGAAAGTCTAAAGCTCTCTTTTTTGGTTAAAGCTTACCCTTTGTGGCTTTGTGGCTCCGTGTGAGAATGGTTTTAAAGGTTCTTCGTTAAAAGGGTTTAGCGGATATTCCATTGACAGCTAAACCACATGAGGCTAGATTACATTGTATTACAATTATCGATAAAGGGAGAATTTATGGGAAAAACAGCAATGCTTACATCAAGAATTACACCAGAAACCAGTGACCGATTGCAACGACTGGCCAAAATTACTCAACGTTCAAAATCACATTTAACCGAACAAGCACTGGAGCAGTATCTTGATCTTAACGAATGGCAAATTAGCGGAATAAACGCTGCCATTCATGATGCCGATAAAAATGATGCCAGCTTCATAGATCACGATCAAGTCATGCAACAATGGGTAGCGAAACGTGAAAATTAAATGGTTACAAAGTGCCCTGGATGATCTGGATCAAGTTGAAATTTACATCGCAAAAGACAACCCTACTGCTGCAATTGATACTGTTTTACAAATAATTGAAATGGTTGGTTTGCTAAGCGAACAACCGGGCATGGGACGTAGCGGTCGCATACTGGGAACAAAAGAGCTGGTCATCCCGGCCACTCCTTTTATTGTTCCGTATCGAGTTATTGAAAATAATGTACAAATATTGCGTGTCTATCATAACTCACGAAAATGGCCTGAACAGTTATAATGTGGGGGGAGACAAATACCCAAAACCAAAACCTTTTTCTCACACAAAGCCACAAAGGCACTAAGAAAAGCTAAAACTATCTTTTTGGGTTAAAATCTTACCCTTTGTGGCTTTGTGGCTCCGTGTGAAAATGGTTTAAAAGGGGTTTTGTTGTTTTTCTAAAATCGATGTCAAAGTCAAAATCACAAGTTGTCCTCACACAAAGCCACAAAGGCACTAAGGAAGTCTAAAATCTCTCTTTTTGGGAGGGGTAGAGCCTTACTCTTTGTGGCTTTGTGGCTCCGTGTGAGGCGGGGTTCAGTAATATATTCTACCTGACTCTCTTTTTCTTTAACACAACACTTATGACCATGCTATAGTGGTCACATTATCAGAGATGTAGAATTCAGGTCGATGCTTCAATCTGTCCGACAAGGAGAAAATCATGGCAAATATTATTTCTAAATCTGCCTTCAAACCCCAAGCTCTTAAATATTTTCGAGAAATAGAAGAACAGGGCCAAGAATTAATCATCACTGACCATGCTAAACCAGTTATAAAAATAATTCCTTTCAGACATGAACCACATGTCATCTTAAAGGAGTTACGAAACTCTGTGCTAAGTTATAAGGATCCTCTCGAACCGGCGGGACAAGATGACTGGGAGATTCTGAAATGATTGTGCTGGACACGCATATTTGGCTCTGGTGGATCAGTAACCCGGAGAATCTTTCAACCGCCGCTAACCAGGCTATAGATCAGGCAATTACAGAAAATGGTATTATTATCTCGTCTATATCAACATGGGAAGTTGCCTTATTGGTTGATAAAGAAAGATTAAAACTCTCAATTGATATACGTGATTGGGTACGCAAAACAGAGAGCTTGCCTTTTGTTCGTTTCATGCCGGTCGATAACACCATAAGCCTGCGCTCCGTAACCCTGCCGGGGCAATTTCATCCTGACCCTGCAGACCGCATCATAACAGCAACTGCGATGACGATGGGATTACCCTTGGTCACCAAGGACGATAAAATTATTAGCTACCCGCATGTCCAGACGATCTGGCAATAAGTTGGGAAGTCAAAATCATAGGCTGGCATCACACAAAGCCACAAAGGCACTAAGGAAAGCTAAAAACTATCTTTTTGGGTTAGAGTCTTACCCTTTGTGTCTTTGTGCCTCCGTGTGAGAATGGTTTTAAAGGGGATGGGTTGTTTTTCCGAAATTGAAGTCAAAGTCAAAATCATAGGCTGGCATCACACAAAGCCACAAAGGCACTAAGAAAAGCTAAAAACTCTTTTTTTGGGGTTAGAGTCTTATACTTTGTGGCTTTGTGCCTC
>JAGGWI010000033.1 GCA_021157505.1 Desulfuromusa sp.
CTCGCGGTTCTGACCCTCACCCGTCATCAAGAAAAATCTGGACAGCGCAATGAAATTTTAACCGCCCTACTGGAGATTGTAAAAAACCCACTGATTCTGTCAATTGCCGCGGGAGTCATTATTTCTTTGATCGGCATTGATGTCCCGAACATCCTCCTGGAAACTGGCGGTTATTTTGCCCAAATGACATTACCGCTGGCACTCCTTTGTGCTGGAGCATCAATTCGCCTGCACGAATTCCAAACTTCCCCGCCATTGTATTGGGCGTTCACGGGTAAATTACTTTTTGTTCCTCTGATTATCACAACAGGGGGAATTATTCTGGGGCTGCGGGGAGAAGAACTGGGAGTTCTCTATCTGATGTGTGCAGCACCGACTGCCGCTGTAAGTTACCCGATGACTCAAGCCCTCGGCGGAAACCACCACCTGGCGGCAGCAATTATTGCCGCAACCTCGCTGGGTTCACTGTTTTTTACCACTCTGGGGATCTTCCTGCTGCGGAGTTTTCAGCTGATCTAGTGTTCCGTTTGGTTAATCGTGACGCATAATTCTGAGTTATTTTGTTTGTTGCCAAGGCCTGCCGATGCTGCCCTAGCTTGCGCTAAAGCAAAGAGGCATAACGCAGGCAGCAAGCAAAAGAGCCAGAATTAAAGGATAGGATTAACCAAACGGGACACTAGCTATCCCTGATAATTTTAGCATCGTTCCTATTCTTTACTGAGAAAAGGATTAGGCTTGCAAAAAAATAACATGACCAATCTAGCATCTTTCCTTAGAGCCATCTTTTGATGCGGTTCAATCTCAAAATCCTCAACATAGCCCTGCTACGCCTGCGGTTTTGCTCAATCACCACATCAAAATCTGACCCCAATCCAAGCGCAATATCGACCATGTTATTTTCCTACAAGCCCTTAGGGTCTGAACTTTTTGATTTGAAGGTCTTTCATCACTTTGTAGTGCTTGTCGTTAGCCGTTAAAACTGGAATTCCGTGGCTAATGGCCGTTGCTCCAATAAGTGCATCAGCAAGTTGGATTGAATGGCTCAAAAAATGTTGTTCAACGTAGAACATTGCTTTTGCTGAAATTTCTTCAGAAATATACAGGATTTTTGCGTTCCAGATATGCAGGGCCTTGCGGAGAGTGTTTAGCTCCTGCTTATTTCTCATCCCCTGAACAAGTTCCATGTAGGTGACGACAGAAATGAAGAAGCCATTTGAATTTTCAATAATCTGATACGCTTTTTCATTCCCCTTCAAATACCAGATGAGGACGTCAGTATCGACAATCATTGAACCCTGTTTTTTCTCAGATTTCTTACATGGGCATCAACATTTTCAAACGCATCGTTGTCCTTCCACATCCCGAACAATTCATTTTCATCATTTTTATCGTTCATCTTGCGAAAGGGTACCAGCTTTGCGCAGGGTTTCCCGCGGAAAGTAATCACCACCTCTTCACCCCGGCTAACTGAGTCTATGAGCTCTTTAGAGTGGAATCTTAAGTCTTTTGCCGTTGCTTTCATAGGACATCCAATACTTTAAGTTTATTCTTTATAGTATAAACTTCAAGTGGTCAAAGGGTCAATGGAAATTTCTATGAATAGTGTGAAACGCTGAAAGATGACACGATTAGACAGAACAGGAGGGCGACAATCATTACTAATCATCCAAGGACGATTGAGCTCTGCCCGCAAACAGAACGTATGGCAACGAACGGCATGCAGAACCCTTTATTCAAGGGAACTGCATACCGTCAGCAGCATGAGAAAAAGACGTAGCTGACCAGCAAATTTCACTGTACCGATTATTGGCATTTGGAAGTCGCAGAGTTATTTAAACCCGTGCTCCTGATGTTTCGTGGCAATCGTTTGAGCAAGATTTTCAAGGGCTTCAAAATCAACATCGGAGGGCGTCCCTTTGGCAAGAACCGGGTCAAGAACTTCAACTTTCAGGTTTGGAATCATCCCCGCTAGTATTTCAACCGATTTTCCACCCCATCCGTAAGAGCCAATGATGGATAAAAATTTAGCTTTAGGACGCAAAGCGTTTGCGAGGTAGGCTCCATAAACAACGTTTGGATGAGGACCGGAAAGAACTGTCGGAGTCCCAAGAACAATGGTCCCTGCATCAACAAGAGCCATCGCAAGTTTTCCGATATCGGTAACCGTCAAGTTGAACAGCTCGACCTTGACTCCTTTTTTCACCAATGATGCCGTCAGAAAATCCACCATTATTTTGGTGCTGTTGTGCATCGAAATGTAAGGCAAAACGACCGTATTTTTCAGGCTACTTCCGACCCATTCTTTATGTGCCTCAATAATGAATTCCGGCCGAGAATAAATCTGCCCATGGCTGGGGGCAATAAGGTCTATATCGTAAGCAGAAATCTTTTCCAGATTTTTCGCAATGATCTTTCGAAAGGGCATCATCACTTCAGCGTAATAGCGTTTGGCCGCTTCATAGACACGGGCCTCATCGGTTACAAAAAGATCTGTTGACGCAATGTGCGCACCAAAAAAATCACAGCTGAATAAGATTTTATCCTCTTGCAAGTAAGCAACCATGGTTTCTGGCCAGTGAACCCAAGGGGTATATATAAACTCCAGAGTCTTGTTTCCCAAAGAGAGGGTTTCTCCATCAGTAACCGTGATAATGGAGTCCTCGGCAATGGGAAGAATATCCATAAGAAGCCCCTTCGCCTTGGTGCTGGTAATCAATTTTGCATCGGGATAGCGAGAGAGGATATGGTGGAGACTGCCGGAGTGGTCTTGCTCAGCGTGCAGAGAGATAACATAGTCAAGGATAGGAACATCTTTAAGTTGCGCCTCCAGTTCAGAAAACAGCGGGGATTCAACGGTGTCTATTAAAACCGTTTTTTCACTGCCATTAATCAGATAAGCATTATAGCTTGTCCCATCTGGAAGAGGAATGAGCGCATCAAAAAGGCGACTATCCCAATCCTGGACTCCCATCCAATAGATATTATCTCTAATTTTTCTTGGTTCCATAAACAAATCTCCCCTACTGGTTATTTTGAGGCCATCAAAGAATATTTTTACTTCTTTTTATCACCTCAGATTTTACCCAGTAAGGCGGGTGGTTGTCTAGTCTTGATAATAAGGATTGGCTTCATTGTGGGTTCATCGATTCGAATCTTGTTTCACATAGATGGGTATGAATTAGTTCTGGCAACGTGAGAAATCGATGGATAAAGAGGATTTGAACTGGAGAAGCTACGGAACTTTGAATTACATGCCATAATCACGCTCGACTTTAGATATCCGAACCTTGAATGATGAATACCAGTTTTTACGGCCTGCCTTCTGAGCTTCCTGATGCTCAAAGTTCTTTTTCCAGAGCCGGATGGCTTCAAGATCTGTCCAGTATGAAACCGTTATTCCAATATCTTCGCGTGCTGATTCAATTCCCAGAAAACCGGGCTGTTTTGAGGCTAGTCCAACCATCTTTGCCGCTATTTCACTGTAACCATTTTCACCCGAGGTACGATAAGATGTGAAAATAACAGCATAGTAGGGAGGCTCAGGGGTCATGGCGATGAGCTTCATCAATAGATCGACAGCTCTGATTCGGCATCAAAAATATGTAGATGGGTGAGATCAAGAACCACCTGTAGTTGATCGCCTACCGAAAAATGGCGGCGCCCTTCGGCTCTGGCAATCAGGTTTGCCCCTTGTAGATCCATATGCAGGTTGGTTTCATTGCCCAGCAGTTCAACAATTTTAACGGTACCGTTAGCAGTGAAAGATAGATCAGCCGGATTCTCATCATCAGCATGGGCAATAAGTAAGTCTTCGGTTCGTAAGCCAAGAATAACCTTTTGCCCCTCTTTAAGCTGATTGTTTTCTCTCTTCGGGATCGGAATTTCAAGCTGCTCGCTCAGTTTAAGCTTCAGCCCATCCGCCCCGGCAACAATTTCTGCGGGGTGAAGGTTCATTGGTGGAGAACCCATAAATCCGGCGACAAAAGCATTGGCCGGGTGCTGGAATATTTCCATCGGGCTACCGACCTGCTCAATATAGCCATCACGCATAACCACGATCCGATCCGCCAGAGTCATCGCCTCGACCTGATCGTGGGTGACGTAGATAATCGTATTCTGAACTTCCTGGTGCAGTAGTTTGATCTCCAACCGCATCTGGGTTCGCAATTTGGCATCAAGATTGGAGAGCGGCTCATCAAACAGATAAACCTCAGGGCGACGAACCAGAGCCCGTCCCATAGCAACCCGCTGCCGCTGCCCTCCAGATAACTCATGTGGCTTACGAAACAGAAAGTCTTCAAGTTCCAGCATCACTGCTATTTCCCGAACCCGTGTCTCTATCTCATCTTTGGGCATTTTTCTTAAGGTCAGGCCAAAAGACATATTTTTATAAACGTTCATATGCGGATAGAGGGCATAGTTCTGAAACACCATCGCCGCATCCCGGTCTTTTGGTGCAACATCGTTGACCACCCGGCCGGAAATTTCAATGGTTCCAGCGGTAATATCTTCCAGCCCAGCAATCATTCTCAGAACAGTTGATTTACCACAACCGGACGGGCCGACAAAAACCACAAACTCTTTATCGGTGATATCCAGATTGATGCCGTGGACAACTTCCAGTTTGCCATATTTTTTGAAAAGATCTTTTAAAGTCACACTGGCCATGAACAAAGACTCCACCCAGACAGGAACTTTTAACTGCCTAAAATTATTAAGAACTAATCATTATTTCAATACAAGAGCAGGGCAACTGATGGTTCTCATTTAAATTATATATTTTTTGCGTCAAAGTCATTGACGAATCGGTTTTCTTAGTCTTTACTTGTTGTATTAGAAAATAAATTGATGTTCGTTGAACACTTTGCACCATCAAACAGTCGCTTGCAAGAACTTATGTTGAGAACGACAGCACTCTAAACCTATCTCAGGAGGAAAGCATGTCCAAAATCAAATGTTTCTGGCTGGTTATGGCAGTAGGTATGCTGATCAGTTTTGCTGGATCAGCGTTTGCAAAACCGATCGATATCCATTGGTGGCACGCTATGCGTGGGGCACGTGGCGAAGTTGTACAGCACATTGTTGATCAATTTAACAATTCTCAGTCTGATTACCGGGTGGTTCCAACCTACAAAGGCGCTTACGATGAAGTCGTCAATGCCGGGGTTGCTGCTGTACGAGCCGGGAAACAGCCACATATCCTCCAGTCATTTGAGGTTGGCACCCAAACCATGATGATGTCGGGCGCCATTTATCCGGTCTATCAATTGATGGCCGACAAAGGCTACAACATCGACTGGTCTCAGTACCTGCAACCAGTTCTCTCCTATTACATGAATGCTGATGGCAACCTGATGTCGATGCCGTTCAATTCATCAACACCGGTTATGTATTACAATGTCGACCTGTTTAAAAAAGCCGGTATTCCCATGTTATCCAAGGATAAACCGATCACTTGGGATAAACTGGGCGAAATCACTGGTAAACTGGTCAAGTCAGGGGTAGAGGGTGGTCTGGTCACAGCCTGGCAGTCCTGGACTCAGGTAGAAAACTACAGTGCTATCCATAATATTCCTTTTGCCAGCAGAGCAAATGGCTATAAGGGGCTCGATACCAAGCTACTGATCAATAATGACAAAGTTGTCAATCATATTGCTCGACTGAAGAGCTGGATGGCTGATAAACGCTTTTACTATGGTGGGCAGAAATATCAGGGGCCAAAATCTGAATTTATTGCTCAGAATGCTGGTGTTTACATCGATTCGATCAGCGGTATTGCCAAACTGAAAAAAGCGGTTAAAGATTTCACCTGGGATGTTGCGCCACTGCCGGTGGAAGCTTGGATGAAAGAGCCACAGAACAGTATCATTGGTGGAGCTTCCCTGTGGGTTTTCAAGGGACTTCCAAAGAAAGATTATGCCGGGGTTGCCGCATTCATGAAGCACTTGTCCAGCAACGAATCACAGATCTATTGGCATAAACAAACCGGCTATTTCCCGATTACCCTGACCGCTTATGAGCAACTTAAATCTGAGGGGTACTATAAAAAGAATCCCCTGCAGGAAGTTGGCATCAAGCAGTTGACCCGGCGGACTCCAACTGAGATTTCTCGCGGCCTGCGCCTCGGTTATTTCATTCAGATTCGTAACATCATCAACGAAGAACTTGAGCTGGTTTGGAATGACTCCAAAACCCCTCAACAGGCATTGGATAACGCCGTGGCCAGAAGTAACGTGAAGCTGCGTGAGTTTGAAAGAATCTACAAATAGTCTCTTTATATTGTTTTAACTTCAATCGGGGGCATCCTTTTCTTGGGGGTGCCCCCGAATCGGTGATACTATTCCACCATGATAAGAAAACGCTCTTACTTTAAAACCCGTTCTCTCCCTTACCTGCTGATCCTGCCGCAAATCTTGATCACCTTGACTTTCTTCTATTGGCCGGCAGTACAAGGGGTGATTACCTCTTTTCAGATCAGCGATCCCTTTGGGTTTCGAACCAAGTTTGTCTGGTTTGATAATTACATTGCCCTGTTCCGCGATCCACTCTATTTGAAATCGATTCTAACAACCCTGCTGTTCAGTGGTTCAGTTGCGATTGTTTCGATCAGCTTTGGTTTGTTTCTGGCCAGTATGGCCAACCGGGTATTGAAACTTACCACCTTGACTCGAACCCTGTTGATCTGGCCTTACGCAATTGCTCCAGCTATTTCCGGAATCTTGTGGCTTTTTCTGCTTCATCCCTCTTACGGTGTCGTCGCAATCAGTTTGGAAAACTGGTTCGGTATCGACTGGAATCCGCTGCTGAAAAGTTCCAATGCCATGCTGATGATTGTTATGGCCAGTGCCTGGAAAAACATCAGTTATAATTTTGTGTTTTTTCTCGCTGGACTTCAGGCTATTCCCAAGTCGCTGATTGAAGCTGCAGCCATTGATGGTGCCAGCCCGTTCCGACGTTTCTGGACCATCACTTTTCCACTGCTTTCACCGACGTTTTTCTTTGTCACCGTCATGACGATCATTTTTTCATTTTTTGAATCCTTCGGCGTCATTCATGCGGTCACTCAGGGTGGACCGGGCGGCTCCACCAATATCCTGGTTTACAAGGTTTATCAGGATGGATTTATCGGTCTGAACCTCGGATCCTCAGCAGCACAGTCGGTCGTTCTGATGTTTATGATTATTCTGATTACGGTTCTGCAATTTAAATATGTAGAACGCAAAGTTCAATATATGGGGTAGTGTGTCCTGCCATGCGTCAAATGTCGCTTTCAGCAAAGCGAGAAGTGGCCAGATGCCAGGCGCGTGAGTGCAGGATTAGTTATTCTAATTTAAGTGAGTGCAACACCGCAGTTGGCTGCTTATCGCTTTGCCCTGCGGGAGTCATGCAAATTCATCAATATGGCGTTACAGCCCTTTACAATGGGGAACCATTCTCTTCGGTCTGTGCCTTATCTTGATGTATTTGCATGGCTCTGAATGTGACATTTGACGCATGGTAGGACACTATTTATGATGGTTGAAAAAACTCCGATACTCGACACCTTCACCTATGTTTCCCTGATTTTGGGAATTGTCGTGGTCGGATTTCCCATTCTTTATGCGGTCATTGCGGCAACCTTGACAATTGAGGATGTATCCCGCGTCCCCATGTCGATGATTCCCGGTGATCAGCTGTTTAATAATATCAATGAAGCCTGGAGCCGGGGGAACCTTGGGACCCAACTGTTCAACTCCTTTATCATGGCAAGTGGAATCACCATCGGGAAGATCGTTGTTTCTCTATTTGGAGCCTTTTCGATTGTCTATTTTGACTATCGTCTCCGCACCGTGGCGTTTGCCGCAGTTTTTTGTACCCTGATGCTGCCGGTTGAAGTCCGGATCCTCCCAACCTATGAAATGGCGGCAAATATATTCGGCCCACTGCAGTCGGTCTGGAATGCTCTGGGACTCGACGGCATTGTCAGCTGGTTTGCTGGCCATGATATCGAAGTCTCCCTTGAATTCAGTCTACTTGACAGCTATGCGGGACTGATTCTCCCGTTGACCGCTTCGGCAACCTGTACCTTCCTGTTTCGGCAGTTTTTTCTCACCATCCCTGAAGAACTCTGTGAAGCCGCCAAAATGGATGGAGCTTCACCAATGACCTTCTTCTGGAAGGTTCTGTTTCCCCTCTCCAAAACCAATATTGCCGCGTTGGTGGTCATCGAATTTGTCTACGGCTGGAACCAGTATCTCTGGCCGCTACTGATCACCACCAATCCGAAGATGACCACTGCGGTTATCGGTCTACACCATCTGCTCCCCTCTCCAGAAGATCCGCCGGATTGGCATATCGCCATGGCCGGGGCGCTGATCGTCATGCTGCCACCGGTTCTGGTGGTCCTGTTTATGCAGCGCTGGTTTGTCAAAGGTCTGGTTGAAAGAGAGAAATAACTGATGAGTGCCGCAATTCGTAACCACCCCCGTATCGTCGATCCGGAAACATGTCTTGCTGGGTGCACCTGTAATTCAGAACATCCAGCACCGCAAGTCACCCTCTATTCTGGAAAAGATGCCGGTCAGATTCTGGCAGAAGATTGTCGTGCAATTTATGGGGATCGCCCGGTTTTGCTCCTTTTTGACCCGGAGACCGGTGCTGTTGCTGGTGCTGATTTGCAACGCCACCTGCAGGCTGAAAAGGTGAACCTGACTGTTTATCAGTTTGATTCCCATCCGGTTGCAACAGCAGCTTTGATCGAAACTGTACGTGCTCTCAGCAAAGATGTAGCACTGGTTATTTCGGTCGGTTCCGGCACCATCAATGATCTGGGCAAATATTCCGCCAGTGAGGATCATATCGATTTCTGGTGTTTGCCAACCGCGCCATCGATGAATGGCTATACCTCCGGGATCGCTGCAATCAAGGTTAAAGGAGTTAAACGTACCCTCCCGGCTGCCCCGCCAAAACGAATTTACTCTCTTCCCGAAGTAATCCAGCAGGCACCGCTCAAGCTACGTCAAGCCGGTTTCTGTGATGTCCTGGCAAAGGTTGTTTCCGATATTGACTGGCAGTGTGAATCACTGTTGTTCAATGGCGGCTACTGTGGTCTGCCGGCGGCAATGATGACAGAAGTTGAGCACAGTTATTCTGAACATCCTGAAGAGATCGGTAAGGGTGATGAATCTGCCGTTATCGGGCTGTTCCATGGTTTACTGCTATCGGGAGTCGCCATGAGTCTGGCGGGATCAAGTGCCCCCGCCTCGGGTGGGGAACATCTGGTTTCCCATTTCTGGGATATGCGTGAGCCGATCACCGGACGGGAACCGGAACTTCACGGTTTACAGGTGGGTGTCGGGATTATTCTCTCAACCGCCTGTTATCAGCGTCTGCGGCAGTTAACCCGGGATGATTTGCCCCGACAAGCGGAGCCGTTATTTACCGAAACAGCAGCTCGTATTCCCGCTATCTGGGGTCCATACGCTGATGAGGTTGCCAAACAATTTGATAATAAGCGGGAGGCACTGCTGCAGTTTGATACCCTGCTGCCGCAAAAATGGGATGAGCTGCAAACCCTCTTCCAGCAAGTTCAGTCACCGGAATATTTTGCCGACCTGTTTGCCCGGACCGGAGCCCCCTTCAACCTTGAAGCCTTCCGGCTGAGCAAAGATGAATTCATGCTCGCTGCCCTGAACAGCCGTGCAATCCGTGAACGGATCACCGTTCTGGATCTGGCTGCCCATGCCGGAGTTCTGGAAGCTGCTGCTGCGGATGCCCTCCAGTTGCTACGCTGACACTCTCCTCTTTTTGAGGTTTTTTCATGCAGAAAAACCTGCCTCTGTTACTGTTGATCATTGTCCTTACGGCCTTGGCCGTATCTTTTTATCACCCCGATGATCAGCTCACCTGGTTTCTGGAAACCGTACCGGTCATGATCGGCATTATCCTGCTGCTACTGACCTGGCACAGATTCCCCCTGACAACCCTGCTCTGCTTTCTACTCACTCTGCATGCTTTGATTCTGATTCTGGGTGGTCATTACACCTATGCCAAGGTGCCGCTTGGATTCTGGTTGCAGGATCTGTTTGATTTCAGCCGCAATCACTATGATCGTATCGGTCATATCGCCCAGGGTTTTGTTCCTGCCATTCTGGCTCGCGAAATCCTGCTGCGACGCTCACCGCTGCTGCCGGGGAAATGGTTGTTTCTGCTGGTTACCAGTGTCTGTTTGGCTTTCAGTGCTTTTTATGAAATGGTGGAATGGTGGACAGCACTATTTTCAGGGGAAGCAGCAACCGCGTTTCTGGGAACTCAGGGGGATATCTGGGATACCCAATGGGATATGTTTTTTGCCTTTATGGGGGCTATGGTCGCGCAACTGCTGTTGAGCCGTTGGCACAATCATCAACTGACGGATATCGCCCCCGATCTTAAAGCAAAATTCTCACTGTAATCAAGCTGACGTCCCTCCCATCCCATCTATTTGTCCACGGGACGCACTTATTTGGGGACTGTTCATTTCTGATATTCAGTCACATCCGCTTTAAATAGAATTCATTATTGCTAACGCACTTAGCCTCTTCAGAATTATAGGAACCCGCGCCTGGCTCGCTTCATCTGGGGGCATGTGCCCGGATACAGCAGCAACAAATCGTCCATCCTGCAATAAATTCTGGAAACGATTTGA
>JAGGWI010000263.1 GCA_021157505.1 Desulfuromusa sp.
CGACTCTGTTCAGACAGCTGTTCCATAGACATTTCACGCATTTCTCGAAGCTGACGAATCTTCAATCCGAGTTTGTTGGTATCAGACATGGCAGTTCTCCTCAAAAATCGTTATTTGAATTCATAACTAAAACATAAACTTACCACAGAGACACAGAGTCACAGAGAAAACCTAAAAACTAATTTTTGGTTTAAATTCTTGAAAGAATTTTGATTTTCTCAGTGCCTCTGTGGTGTAAAATAGCGCTTTCAGCTTTATACTTTATTTATGTGTGTTGGTTCGCACCGCAAAATCCTGGGACAGCCCCCATGCGGGGACAGTCCCGGTTTTGCTGCTATCTACCCTCAAACTAACAATCGATCGGTCGCAAATCATCTATTACTATGCCGTCATTGGCAAGAGAATTCGGTTGGCACAGGGTGACTTCGGTACGCAGCTTGGCTATCCCCTGAAAACAGTCAGCCAACGCACCAGCCAAAGCATCTGAGTCAGTTGTTTCGGTCTCGATCTGGAGACAGATGTCGTCAAGTCCACCAGTGTTACGGCTAACGACCAATCTTCCTTTGATTGCTTCGTCGTGCCGTGAAAGTACCTCGGCAATCTGATTGGGATGGACGAACAGCCCCCTGATTTTGGCCGACTGATCGGCACGCCCCATCCAGCCCTTGATCCGCCGGTTGGTACGGCCACAATCACTTTGCCCTGGCAGGATCGCCGAAAGATCACCAGTAGCAAAGCGAATCAACGCATAGTCTGTATTCAAGCAGGTGACCACTACCTCGCCAACCTCGCCATCGGGAACCGGATCGCCGGTACCGGGTCGTACAATTTCGACAATCACTCCCTCATCGACAATCATCCCCGGACCTGCGGACGATTCGTATGCGATCAAACCGAGATCGGCGGTGGCGTAGCATTGCAGTACCTCGATCCCACGACCTGCGAATTCACGACGCAATTCTGGGGAGAAATACTCCCCCGACACCAGCCCTTTACGAAGTGAATCCAGATCAAGTGCAAGCTCATCCCCCTTATCGAGAATAATCTTCAAAAACGACGGTGTCCCAACATAAGCTTGGGGTCGCAGGTCGGCAATTGTCCGCGCCTGCAATTCGGTCTGCCCCGTTCCCGCCGGAAAAACCGCACAACCCATGGCAAACGCTCCGCTTTCAACCATTGCTCCGGCTGGAGTAAAATGGTACGAAAAACAGTTATACAGCAGATCTCCCGCACGAATTCCAGCAGCATACAGGGCACGGGCAAAACGCCAGCAATCGGTCCCACGGGTTTCGGGCTCATAGATCGGTCCCGGCGAAGCAAAGATGCGCATCAGGGTTGGAGGTGTGAGTACAGACAGCCCGCCAAAGGGGGGCGTTTTGCGCTGCAATTCAAGCAGCTCGCTCTTGCGCGTCAGCGGCATTTTCGCCAGCAGTGTGCGATCGATCTCCTGCAGATCAGCAAAATCAGCCAGTGTTTCGCTGTAATAGGGGGAGGTCTTCAAAACTCGTTCGAGCTGCTGCTTGAACTGTGTGAACTGCAACACCTCGCGCTGTTCCATGCTGCGAGTTTCGAGTTCGTCGTAGAATGTGAACATAGCAATCCTTATCACTGATTTGAAAGCTATAATTATAAGCTGTAAGCTATAAGCCTTAAGTTATAAGTTGAACTTCTTAAAGCTTACGACTTACAGCTTAAAGCTTATAACTGTACAACTACAGCCAGCGCTTGCGCCGCTTGTACGACTTAAGATTCTTGAAGGATCTGCGTTCCTCGCCACCACCGAGGTAAAATTGCTTGATATCTTCGTTGTTGAGCAACTCTTCGCGAGTCCCGTCAAGGACAATCTTGCCCGACTCCATAACATAGCCGTAGGTCGCATGTTTGAGAGCAATATTGGCGTTTTGTTCGACCAGCAACATGGTGATTCCCTGCTCACGGTTGATAGTTTTGATGATGTTGAAAACTTCCTTCACCAGCACTGGAGAGAGCCCCATGGAAGGTTCATCAAGGAGGATCATTTTGGGGCGAGCCATCATCGAACGCCCAATAGCGAGCATCTGCTGCTCACCCCCGGAGAGGTAACCGGATAGGCCGGTGCGCTCCTTAAGGCGTGGGAAGTAATGGTAAACTTTTTCTATATCGCTGTTGATTTCCCGATCTTTACGGGTATAGGCTCCTAGTCGCAGGTTTTCGTGTATCGTCATGTCACCAATGATGCGCCGCCCCTCCATGACCTGAAAAATCCCCCGGCGGACGATCTGTTCCGGTGCACTGTTGGCGATGTCTTCACCCATATACTGGACACTGCCGCGGGTAACCTTGCCGTCTTCAGTGCCAAGTAAACCGGAAATCGCCTTTAGGGTGGTTGATTTACCTGCCCCATTGGGTCCGAGCAGGGTAACGATCTCCCCCTTCGGCACTTCGAGGCTGACTCCTCGTAGCACCAGGATGACATCGTCGTAGACCACCTCAATGTTATTGAGGGTCAGCAGCGGCTCTGCGACCCCGGACTTTACAGCAACGTCACTCACGTGTTTCTCCAGTCAAACTTTAATTGGCGGAGCGGTGCGTTAACATCACCCCAAAAACGGACTTACAACCAAAACAAAGGGTTCACCACAGAGTCACTGAGAACACAGAGAAAAGCCATAACAAAAACAGGTTTTCTTCTCTGTGCCTCAGTGTCTCTGTGGTTGCTACCTGATACTTTTGACAAACCTTCTTTTGGGTTATAGAATCGAAAAATATAGCCTTACGGCACAACCTACCAGCCGAGCCACTCAGCTCTACGTGGCACCTCTACCGTTGCCTGCTTTTCCATCTTAAAGTCACCCTTGTTATACTCACTCTTGTAGACCGAAACCAGAGTTGTGCCGCGATGATCCTCGCTCGTCCAGGTCGAGGGTAGACAGACACCTTCAAGTCCTTCGGGGACATAGCTCTTCATCGTCTCCATCGCCTGCTTGATTCCGGTACCGTTGAGTTCCCCTTTCTTGTCAGCTATTTTCATCGCGTCAACCATGAACATCGTTGAGCAGACCCCACGTACATAGTGCAGACCGCGGTACTGATCGGTCCCCTTAGCTGACATGTCCGAAATTGCTTTCATCCTGGGATTATCACTAGCGCCAGCTTTCCACGGAGTTCCACCAACCACCCAGGCAACACCGTCACCAGCATCCTGAGCAGCATTGATACCATTTTCGTCCCAACCCCATATATTGGCAAGGAACTGGGTCTCAACACCAACAGTATTACACGATTTAACCAGTGAAATATTCGAACCGGAAGTATTACCAAGATAGGCATAATCGGCACCAGAATCTTTCAATGAAAGACACTGTGCTTTAGCATCAG
>JAGGWI010000183.1 GCA_021157505.1 Desulfuromusa sp.
ATGTTGGTTTTCCTTGCCACTTAAAGTCAGAGATCTCTTCAGAAATATTTTCTTTTTGGTTCTGTCGGGTTGGTCAGGAAAAAGTTCTGTTCTCCTGCTCCTGGACCCGGATGAATGTTGTCCGTTTGGTTAATTCTTTAAGAGCAGAAGCACCGACATAAGTGCAGGTGGAGCGGACCCCTCCAAGAATATCTTTCACCGTATCTGCGACTGCACCTCGATAAGGAACCTCTACGGTTTTCCCTTCAGAGGCTCGATACTCAGCCACACCGCCCGCATGTTGTTCCATCGCCGTTTCTGAACTCATTCCATAAAATTGTTTAAACTGTTGACCGTCTCGCTCTATCAGCTGACCGCCACTTTCATCATGTCCAGCAAACATACCGCCGAGCATGACAAAATCTGCCCCACCACCAAAGGCTTTGGCGACATCTCCGGCACTGACACAGCCACCATCTGAGATGATGCGACCACCCAAACCGTGAGCTGCATCGGCACATTCTATGACGGCAGAAAGTTGTGGGTAACCAACCCCGGTTTTCACCCGGGTGGTACAGACCGAACCCGGTCCGATACCCACTTTAACGATGTCTGCCCCGGAGAGGAGCAATTCTTCGACCATTTCCCCGGTGACCACGTTTCCTGCAACAATTGTTTTGTCAGGAAAACTGTCACGACATTTCATGACAAATTCAACAAACGACTCAGCGTATCCGTTAGCAACATCAATGCAGATGAATTCCAGGCCAGGGTACAGCGCTAAAATATTTTTGAGATGGGTGAAGTCTGCTTCAGCAGTGCCGGTACTGACCATAATCCGCTGGTAAATAGTATCTTTCTGGTTATTGAGAAAAGTCTTCCACTCCTGCAGGGTATAATGTTTGTGGATGGCGGTCAGTAGCCCGAAATCGGCAAGGACTTCTGCCAGTTCAAAGGTTCCAACCGTGTCCATATTGGCAGCTATGACCGGAGTCCCACTCCATTTGCGTTGACTGTGCAAAAATGTGAAACTTTGCTCCAGATTGACCTGGGAGCGACTTCTCAAGGTTGATCGTTTTGGACGAATGAGGACATCTTTAAAGCCGAGTTTCAAGTCAGATTCAATGCGCATCGGGATTCCTTTTTGTCAATGTGTCACAAAGATAGATTTATACTAAAAAAAATAGTTTACCCGATAAAAATAGTGTAAATCAAGGGTTAGAATCAGAGAGGAGAATCTCAGTTGAAGAAATATTGACCCACTAACTGCAGCGATGATAATCTCTTTTGCAGGTTGTAAGTTCGTGACATGCGGAAGCGTGATTACTTCCTTTCCTGACTCTCTATCTATCAATCTTTCCTTTGGATAATCGCTACTTATGGAACACTCGAATTTTGTCCATCTCCATTTGCACAGCCAATACAGTCTGCTTGACGGTGCGATCAAACTGGATGAATTGGTTGCTCGTGCCAAAGAATTTAAAATGCCAGCTATTGCAGTGACCGACCACGGCAATATGTTTGGTGCCATTGAATTTTACACTAAGGCGATGAGCGCAGGGATTAAACCGATTATCGGTTGTGAAGTTTATGTTGCCCCGGGTTCTCGTTTTACCAAGGGGAATGCCCGGGGATCATCAGAGGCTTCCTACCATCTGGTGCTGCTCTGTATGAATCAGATCGGCTATAAAAATCTCTGTCACCTGGTTTCAGCCGCTTATCGGGAGGGATTCTATTATAAACCACGGGTCGATTGGGAGCTGTTGGCTCAACATAATGAGGGGCTGATTGCCCTGTCTGCCTGTCTTGGTGGTGAGTTGCCGACGCTGATTAATCTCAATCATCCTGACGAAGCGTTGCAACGTGCCACCCAGATGTCACAGATTTTTGATGAGCAGCGTTTCTATCTTGAATTGCAGGAAAATTATTTACCGGAACAAGCCAAGGCAAATGCCGGTCTTATCACGATTGCAGAAGAGCTGGGGTTGCCTCTGGTGGCGACCAACGATTGTCACTATCTATCCCGTGAAGATTCGTTTGCTCATGAAATACTGCTCTGTATTCAGACCGGTAAGACCATGGATGATCCGAACCGCATGCGCTTTCCCAATGACGAATTCTATGTCAAGTCACCGCAAGAGATGATGCAGATGTTTCCGGATCAACCGGAGGCAATTACCAATACTATCCAGATTGCTGAACGCTGTAATCTTACTCTTGATTTTGACACTTATCATTTTCCTCAGTACGAAAAACCAGCCGATAAAACCCTTGATGATGTTCTTGAAGAGCAAAGCCGGACTGGACTTGAAGAACGTCTGGGTGAAATTCGCAGACTTCGTGATCTGAGTGAGGAAGATCTCCAAGTTTATCAAGATCGTCTGGAGGAGGAACTGACCTGCATTAAGCAGATGGGGTTCCCCGGCTATTTTTTGATCGTTGCCGATTTTATCAATTGGGGGAAAGATCAAGGTATCCCGGTTGGACCGGGTCGCGGCTCTGCTGCTGGAAGTCTGGTTGCTTATGCTCTCCGGATTACCGATATTGATCCAATTCCTTATAATCTCCTGTTTGAAAGGTTTTTGAACCCGGAACGGGTATCAATGCCTGATATCGATGTCGATTTTTGTATCTACGGTCGCGAACGGGTTATTGAGTATGTCCGGCAGAAATACGGAGCAGAGAATGTTGCCCAGATCATCACCTTTGGGACCATGTTGGCGAAAGGAGCCCTGCGGGATGTTGGCCGGGCATTAAATATCCCCTATGGGGAGGTTGATAGAATTGCCAAACTTGTCCCCAATGTCCTGGGGATTAATTTAAGTCAGGCGATTGTTCAGGAACCCCAGTTAAAAGCTCTGATTGAAAAGGATCCCAAGATCAAAGAGCTGGTGAAGATTTCCCTGGCTCTTGAAGGTTTGACTCGTCATGCGTCTACCCATGCTGCGGGGGTTGTGGTTACCCCTAAACCACTCACCGAATATCTCCCCCTGTATGTTGATCCAAAGTTGGGGGGGCAGGTGACTCAATACCCGATGAGTTATGTTGAAAAAATCGGACTGGTCAAGTTTGATTTTCTCGGTTTAAAAACCCTGACGGTGATTGAAAACGCAGTTCGTATTATTCGTGAAGGGAAGGATTCAGAGTTCGATTTGCGACTCATTCCCATCGCTGATAAGAAAACCTTTGAGTTGCTTAGCCGGGGTGAGACGACCGGGGTGTTTCAACTTGAATCAAGTGGGATGAAAGAGTATCTGGTCAAGCTCAAGCCCAACTGCTTTGAGGACTTGATTGCCATGGTGGCGTTGTATCGTCCGGGTCCGTTGGGTTCCGGGATGGTCGATTCTTTTATCAAACGTAAACATGGAACGGAGAAGTTCAGGTACGATTTTCCTCAACTTGAGCCGATTCTCAAAGATACATACGGGGTCATCGTCTATCAGGAGCAGGTGATGCTGATTGCCCAGACTCTGGCAAATTACAGTCTGGGTACGGCCGATATCTTACGTCGCGCAATGGGAAAAAAGAAGGCCGAAGAGATGGCTAAGCAGAAGAAAGTTTTTCTTGCCGGAGCGGCTGAAAACAATCTGAACCTGAATAAAGCGGAAGCGGTTTTTGATCTGATGGAAAAGTTTGCCGCCTATGGTTTCAATAAGTCCCATTCGGCAGCCTATGCGTTGATCGCCTATCAGACCGCTTACCTTAAAGCCCATTATCCGGTTGAATTTATGGCTGCGCTGTTGACGGAAGATATGGAAAACACTGACAAGGTGATTAAAAATATCAGTGAAGTCCGGGCGATGGGAGTCAAGGTTCAACCCCCTGATATCAACGCTTCTGAGCGTTCTTTTACCGTTGCTGATGAGGTTATGCGTTTTGGTCTTGGTGCGGTTAAAGGGGTTGGCTCTGCCGCTCTTGATTCGATTCAACTGGTCCGTAAAGATAAGCAGTTTCTCTCTTTGCAGGATTTTTGTGAGCGTGTTGACCTGCGTAAAGTGAATAAGAAGGTTGTGGAAGCCCTGATTAAATGTGGTGCGTTTGATTCCTTGGGTGGTAAGCGTGCTCAATTTCTCACTGCTCTTGAAGAGTCGATGGAAATTGGTCAGCGGTTACAGCGTGAACAGGAATCAGGGCAGGATTCTCTATTTGGCACCCAGGAAATTTTATCTGCAGGTGGCCACAGCTATGGAGATCTCCCTGATATCGAGGAGTGGGACGAAAAGAACCTGTTGAGTTACGAAAAAGAGGCACTGGGTTTCTATGTGACCGGCCATCCTCTGGCACGCTATACTGACTCAATTAAACGTTTTGCCACCTGCGAAGCGGCCGGATTGTCGGAGCGTACCGATAAAGAGCAGGTGCGTGTGTGTGGTATCGTTTCGGGAGTGAAAGAGTTGA
>JAGGWI010000166.1 GCA_021157505.1 Desulfuromusa sp.
ACATCCAGCAGTGAATCAGCAGCCTCTCTTTCCAGGCCTGGATCAAACCATGTCTGTGTCCAGACAACTTTCACGCTTGCCTCGGGATTAACTTCGCGGACACCCAGAGTGAAAGCATTGATTCCGCGGATAACCTCAGGAATGGGATAAGCCGCTACATAACCAATGATATTAGATTTTGTCATTGCGCCGGCAACAATACCGGAAAGATATTTGCCCTGATAGAAACGGCCGAAATAGTTACCCATATTTTCTGACATTTTGTAACCGGAACAGTGTTCAAAAGCGACATCCTTAAATCTTTTGGCCACATCAAGAGTTGGATCCATAAAGCCGAAGCTGGTCGTAAAGATAAGATTGTAGCCTTTATTCGCCAGCCCCATGATGACTCTGGTCGCATCAGCACCTTCCGGAACCGATTCAATAAAAGTGGTCTTTTTGACGAAAGGGAGCTTTTCCATTTCGATCCGACCTAGATCGTGAGCAAAAGTCCAGCCACCATCACCAACCGGGCCCACATAAACAAATGCGGCCTTAATATCTTTTGCACCAGCGACTGAGGCAAAAGATACTGCTAATAACACTAAAAATAACAAAGCCATCTTCTTCATTGTCGTTCTTCCTCCTGGTTAAGTTTGAGCAGAATGGAAAATCTTAAAAAGAATTTTCAATGTATTTATTCGTAAGCAACCGGGACGGCACAGATCATCTTGAAGTCTTCGGTTGCTGAAACATTCCGATACTGATGTTTTTCATTCGGCTCAACCAGAGAAAAATCTCCCGCCTTGACCGGATGGAGTTCTCCCGCTTCATTCACCAGAGCTCCCTCCCCCTGAATAATATAGTTCAGATGTTCTGAATCGTGGATATGGTAGGGAGTGTGACCACCGGGAACAACTGTGAACACTCGAAAAGAAAAATTCGGGACACCGTCAGCGACCCCCAGCGGGACCTGCTTGGTGACACCAACGGCTCCAGCCATCTGCATCGGGGCAGAAGGGATCTGTTCCAGCGAGGTAATTTTCATAAAATATCTCCATAAAGAATAAACCCGTCCAATTGAATCTGCACAAGATAACAGACTCGGTTGGGAGCAACAAGAAAACAAGAACCTTAAACCCTTTATCTTACTCGACCAAATTGCTATTATTCGATTTTCCATCTCAGGTTAATGAGATTGGATCATTTGCAACTGCCATATCTAATAATTATCGCCACCATAACCACCAGGAGGAAAATCGATGAATCCTGCCGCACTGATTCCCACACCTGACGCCATTTCTGTTCCCTGGGGATGGTTCTATATTCTGCTGATGCTCACCTTTCTGCTGCATATTCTGGTGATGAACGCCATGCTTGGTGGCGGGATTATTGCCCTGATCAGTTCCTTTCGTGGCGGCGATCAAAACACCCTTCTGTGCAAAGAATTTGGCTACAAATGGCCCTATACCATTGCTTTTGCCGTCAATATGGGGGTGGCCCCGCTGCTGTTCATGCAGGTACTTTACGGTCAGTTCATCTATACCAGTTCGGTGTTGATGGCAGTCTGGTGGTTTTCCATTTTTGGTCTGCTGATTCTCGCCTATTACGGGGCCTATATCTACGACTTTAAGTTTGAGACATTGGGCAGCTCGCGTATCTTTGTGTTGGGATTTTCGGTTCTCAGTCTGCTCTATATCGGCTTTTTGTTCAGCAACAACATGACCCTGATGATGCAACCGGAAAAGTGGCAAGCCTATTTCAACAACCCGGATGGAACCTTACTCAATCTGAGCGATCCCTCTCTGCTCCCACGCTACCTCCACTTTGTCGTCGGCTCTGTTGCCGTTGCCGGATTGTTCCTTGCTCTGGTCGGACACTTCCATTTCACCAAAAGTTCAGTTGATCGCGAATCTCTGATTTCTAAAGGAATGACGTACTTTACCTACGCCACCGTGGTCCAGATTCTTGTCGGCTGCTGGTTCCTTATGGCACTACCCAAAAAAGTGATGATGGTTTTCATGGGTGGCAACATTTATGGAACAGGGCTGCTGCTACTGGGAATCACTCTGGGAGTTGTGGTGCTCTATTTCGGCTATAAAAAACGGGTGATTATGGCATCGGTTATCACGCTGGTGACACTCATCGCGATGATATTCATCCGCGATCTGGTACGGATAGCCTACCTGGAGCCCTATTTTCAGCTTTCCGATCTGGTTGTGGAACCAGAATATTCACCCTTGATTTTTTTCCTGGTGACTTTTGTCCTCGGGTTAGTCCTGATTGGATACATGCTTAAACTTGCCTTTGGCTGCCGCAAGGAGGTGTCAAAATGAATTATCCAATCTGGGATCTGACAGTTTATGGTGGTGGTTTTCTGATTGCGCTCGTTGCTGTCGTTCACGTTCTGGTTTCACACTTTGCGGTTGGCGGTGGTCTTTTTCTGGTGATGCTGGAGAAGAAAGCCTACAAAGAAGATGACGCGGGACTCCTTGACTATGTCAAAAAACACAGCAAATTCTTCCTCCTGGTGTCGATGGTCTTCAGTGGCATGACCGGAGTTGGCATCTGGTGGACGATTGCCCTGCTCAACCCGGCCGCAACCTCCAGTCTGATTCATACTTTTGTCTTCGGCTGGGCCGCTGAGTGGGTTTTCTTTGTCTGTGAAATCGTTGCCCTGTTTATTTATTTTTATACTTTTGGAAAGATGGATCGAAAGAAACACCTCATCGTCGGCTGGATTTATTTCATCAGTGCCTGGATGTCACTCTTTTTGATCAACGGCATCATCGGCTATATGCTCACCCCCGGGGCTTGGATTGAAACGCACAATTTCTGGGACGGCTTCTTTAACCCGACTTTCTGGCCGTCATTGATCTTCCGCACCGGTCTTTCCTTGACCCTGTGCGGAGTCTTCGGTTTTGTCACCGCAGCGTTTCTAAAAAATGCAGACCTGCGGCAAAAGATTATGCGTACCTGTGCCGCCTGGGTTGCCATCCCCTTTACCCTGATGGTCAGCGGTGGCTGGTGGTATTTTATCGCCATCCCGGAGCCAGCAAAAACAATCATGCTGGAAAAATCGCCAGAAGTTGCCGACTATATACAACTGCTGACCTGGATCATGCCAATCCTTTTTATCGCTTCGATGATTATGACCATCCGTCTGCCGAACAGTTTTCAGAAAGTGTTCTGTTTTGTGATTGTCGGCATCTCTCTGGTCTACTTTGGCGCATTTGAATTCATCCGCGAGGGCAGTCGTCGCCCTTTCATCATCTACGATCATATGTATTCGAATCAGGTTTATGTCAAAGATGTTCCAGAAGTTCAAAAATCAGGATTCCTCGCTTCGGCCAAATGGACCAAATATAAACAAGTCACCGATGAAAATCTGCTGGAAGCTGGTCATGATTTATTTAAGTTTCAGTGCAGCCCCTGCCATTCAGTCGATGGATTCCTTAACGATATCAAACCAGAGATTGCAAAATATGATAGTGCCTTTGGTATGGATGCCAAACTGGACGGTCTCGGCAAACTCAACCAATACATGCCGCACTTTATGGGCACCCGTGAAGAACGCTGGGCGCTGGCCAACTATATTGTCAGCGACCTGAACAAAATGAGTGATAAAAACATGGGAAATCCGGTTGTTGAGCAAAAAGAATTGCCGGTCACCATTCCCCCATTCGACAAAGAAAAGGATGAATACGTTCTCCTATCCTGGAACAGTCAGGGGATGCATACCATCTCAGATAGCAGCCCCTACTGGATCATACAACCACCTGCAAATAATATCTTTGCCCAGTTAGTTAAACGGGGTGATTCTCCAGAAATCATAACGGAGGACGTTGAAATCAGTTATCAGGCCGAAGAGGGCTTTGAATATCCGGAAAAACAAGTCCAGTTTTGGAACCATGCCAGCAAACTCCTCGGGACTGATCTGGCTCCCGGTGTTGGCCTTGAAGGACTAAAGGTCTCCGGTATCATGCAGGTTGAAGAAGACCATCGTGCCTTCAGCGCGGCATCTGTTCCAGTGGTTCCCTATCCTGAAGATGGCAGTTTTAATCCCTATCCGGTTTTTACGATCACCGCCACAGACAAGGCAACCGGAAAAGTTCTGGCAACCACCAAAACCGTTGTCCCGACATCGACCGAAATGGGCTGTAAAAACTGTCATGGTGGTGTCTGGCGGGTTGCTGGAGTAGCCGGACTGACTGACGCTACCAGCCTTGATGTCCTCGCCACTCACGATAGAATCAGCGGCACCGATCTAGTAGAACGAGCAAAGAACGGCGAGCCGATGTTCTGCCAGTCATGCCATGCCGATTCGAATCTTGGCACCCAGGGCGATCCGGAATTACTCAATCTATCTGCGGCGATCCATGGTTGGCATGCCAACTTCCTGACCGATCGTGAAGGGGGAGAATCTTGCGCTGCTTGCCACCCATCGAACCCGGACGGGGCGACACAATTTTTCCGCAGCCACCATGCTCAATTTATGGACTGCACCAGCTGCCACGGCACTATGGAAGATCATTCTCTCAGTCTGTTGAAAAAAGAACGTGAAGCCGGAAAAAAAGGTGCTTCAAGATTGATGGAAAATCTCCAGGCAAGAGTTGTCGATTCAGTGGATGAGATCAAGCCCCGAGCACCATGGGTCAACGAACCCGACTGTCTGACTTGTCATGAAGAATTCGAAATGGGCAGCAGCATGGATGCGTTCAATACCTGGACCGAGGGAGCAGAAGGGCTGTTCCGCAACCGCCATGACCAGATGGAGGCCATCATGTGTGCAGCATGTCACAGCAGCCCCCATGCTGTTTATCCGGCAACCTTCAACGTCCTCGGAGAGAACCGGGACACCATTCAACCTCTTCAGTATCAAGGAAATGATCGTCCGATTGGCAACGATTGTATGGTCTGCCATACAGTTCAGCCCGAATTTGAGGGGCATCATCCTAATTCTTTACGGTTGTAGATTTCGTTGATATTTTCATAGCAGGAAGCATAAAAAGGGCAGCCAAATGGTTGCCCTTTTTGTGTTCAGGAAAGAGATTAGAGTTTGACAGCAACACAGAGCAGGCGTACAAAAAGATATGCAGTTTTTCTGATATTCAAGTTTCTCCATGTTTTCGGGACATACCATCACCAAGGAGGTCAGCATGAAATTTTCAGAAGCATTTCAAATCGGCAAATTACAACTAAAAAATAGATTTATCATGGCTCCGGTCAAGAGTGCCTATGGCAACCCCAAAGGGGAAGTGACCCCCCGCCACCTGACCTATTATGACAATCTTTCCCAAGGCGGCATGGCGATGATTATTTTAGAGCCGGTTGCTGTCTGTGTGACCGGCAAAGAACATCCCAAGCAACTGGCCGTTCACCTGCCCGACAGCCAGAATCAATTGAGTAAAATTGTCGATGTCCTCCACACAAATGCTACCCTCGCCTGCCTGAATCTCAATCATGCTGGACGGGCTGCAAACCCCAAAGCCACAGGACAACCTCCTGAAGCACCCTCTGCCGTCCCCTGCCCAGCAACTGGACAGACACCGGACATCCTACAACAGCAGGAGATCGAAGGGATTCTTGAGGGTTACCGCCGATCGATCAAAGTTGCCATTGCGGCCGGCTTTGATGCCATTGAAATCCAAGCAGGTCATGGCTACCTGATCCAGCAGTTTCTTTCTCCCCGGTCCAATCTGCGGGAGGATGAGTACGGGCAGGACAAGACTCGATTTATCAAACAGGTCTTTGATATTGTCCGGGCTGAAAGAGCTAAACTGGCAGTATTGGTGCGGATTTCCGGGCATGACTTTGTGGAAAACGGCTTTGGACCGGCAGAGAATAGAGTCATACTTGATCTGGCAAAAGAGTATGGCTTTGATGCCATTCACTGTGGGTTTGGCAATGCTTGCGATACCCCGCCCTGGTATTACAGCCACATGGCATTACCGGAACAAAAGCAGCTTGAGGTAGTCACCGCAATCAGAAAGCAAACCGAACTGCCATTGATCGTTGCTGGAAGAATGGGGGAGGTTGAAAAACTGGAACAATACGAGCAGAAAAATCTAACCGATTGTGTCTCCCTCGGCAGACCACTGATTGCAGATCCAAATTTTGTCAATAAGTTGCTCAATCAACAGGCTGACGAAATTACCTATTGTGGCTACTGTCTGCAAGGTTGCCTCGCCAATGTTAAAAATGGCAGTGGTATCGGCTGCATCGTTAATCCAGGTATCGATAAAAAACCGGTTCAGGCAAAAACCATAAAATCGGTTGCCGTTATCGGAGCGGGCCCGGCGGGAATGGCAGCAGCAACCCAACTTTCAATTATGGGACATAAAGTGACCCTGTATGAGAAGAGAGCCAATCTGGGTGGCCAGTTTGAAATGGCCTATCAGGCACCCCACAAAGGCTCGATGCTCAGACCGCTCAATAGTTTGATCAAGCGAACCGAAAAAAATGTTGGAAAGATCGAACTGGGGACAACCGTCGATGCGACTTCAATCGGTAGCTTTGACCATTTTATCGTAGCAACTGGCTCACGGCAGAGAATTCCTGAAATCAAAGGGTTGAGTGATCAATACTCGATAACCAGCCTCGAATTTTTCGAGGAGTCCAAACCAGTCAGAGGGAAGCGTATTCTGATTATCGGTGCCGGAATGGTTGGAATTGAAGCGGCAGAAATTCTCGCCGGGGGCGACTATGAAGTGGTCATCACCAAGCGGACCAACGAAATTGCCAACGATATGGAAATGATCACCAAAAAGCTGATGCTCAAACGGCTGGAACAAATGGACAACCTGATAATCTCTCCCAATACCACTCTGATGGAATTCAGCGCGAACGGGGTCAAATATCAGAAAGAGGATAAAACAGGCGAGTGGCCTGCTTTTGATACAGTGATTATTGCAGCGGGGATGGAACCGGAAAACGAGCTCTATCAGCAACTGCAAGGCCAACAGAAATCAGTGCAAATTGTTGGTGATGCGGATGATCCAGCAGATATTTATGCGGCAACCCAAAAGGGCTACCTGGCAGCCACAGACCTGGGATAATTTCCCTCTGAGCTTCTATCGCAGCGAGCAGCAGCAGTGGTAAATACTGCTGCTGCTCGCGGAACCTGCGAGTCTTCTAATAAACTGAGAAACTGAGCATTGGGAACTGCTGGACTGTAATAAAACCCCTGAAAAAGTTTACAGCCATGCTTACGCATAAAGGTTAACTCTTCGAGTTGTTCAATCCCCTCGGCAACCGTCAACAGGTTCAAGTTCCTGGCCAGATAAACGATGGTTGAAACGATCGCACGGCTCGCAGAATGAGTAGTGATCTCCTTGACAAATGAGCGATCAATCTTCAATTCATCAATGGGCAGCTTGCGCAGGTAGCTGAATGAAGAATAGCCGGTGCCAAAGTCATCAATCGATAATTTAATTCCTAACTCTTTCAGCTGGGCTAATAGTTCTATTTTTTCTTCAACATCCTCAATCAACACACTTTCTGTCAGTTCCAGAGTTAGAAACTGTGGATCAATACCACTTGCGACAATAATATTTTTCACCTTATGGATAAATTGATCATCAGAGAGATGCTTAACGAAAATATTGCAAGACAATTGAAGAGGCCCCTTTTCAAGCTGTTGCCATTCCTTCAATTGACGACAGGCCTCGGTTAAAGCCCACTCCCCGATCGGGAGAATCAACCCGGTTTTTTCGGCCAGAGGGATAAAATCGTTTGGTGGAATGAAACCTTCCGGGCTATCCCAGCGCAGCAAAGCTTCAGCACCAGTAACGACACCACTGATCAGATCGAGCTGAGGTTGATAATAAAGTAAAAATTCCTGATTTTTCAGCGCCCGACGCAAATCTGTTTCCAGTTTTATGTGTTTTTCATACATGCTGCTGATCGCACTGGAAGAGAACTGCAACTGGTTACCACCGCGTTGTTTTACATAGTCCATAGCTCTGGATGCCAGGCGCATTAAATCTGTCGCTTCATGACTATCATTCGGGTAGGACGCTATTCCAATACTTGCGGTAAATCCCAATTCCCTGATACCAATTTTGATGGGTAACTTAATCTCTTCCAGAATCCGGTCAGCAACAGGAGCTACAGATTCGGCATCAGCAATGCGGCTTAACAATACCGCAAAGACATAGCTGCCAAAGTGGAAAACCCGCGATTTGACATTTCCATCTATCCTTACAACCCCGGCAATATCGCTATTACGCACAACTTTCTCAATCCTCTGCGCAATCACTTGCAGTGCCTGATCCCCCGCATCAACCCCCACAGTATCTTTAACACTGGCAAAGGAATCAATCTCAATGTTCAGCAGAGCCACCTGATCATGATCACGTCTATTGTTTTCCAGTGCCCAGGACAATTCTTCCTGAAAAAGCTGTCGATTGGGTAATCGAGTAATCGGATCATAGTAGGCCAATTGATCCTGGTAGGCTTTTGCAGCCAGGGTATTGCGAACCCGTAAACTCAATTCACTCTGATCAAGGGGTTTGGCAAGAAAATCAGTTGCTCCAAGTTCAAGTGCTCGTAATTTATTGGCCGTGTCAGTTGCTGCAGTCAGGATAATCACTGGTAAAAATTTAAACTTGTTCTGGCTGCGAATCAGCTGCAGAATTTCGAACCCGGAAATATGTGGCATCATCAGATCAAGCAACAACAGGTCGGGAGCCTTTTTTTCGAGGGCTTCCAGAACCTCTCTTGAATCCTCGACCGTCACAAATTCAGTATAACCGTCCTCTTCGAGAAAAGCCTGGACAACATCAACATTGATTGGCTCATCATCAACGATCATAATTGAGGAGTGTTTCAATTTTTCTAAATCGCCCGTCTGTAACATCATACCAACCTTATTTCCCCTTCAATAGCCATCGGAATACATCCATGTCGTTATTTTCGCACCGCCTGCTGCTCTTCTGCCGGTTCTTCGGGAGGAACAATATTCTGTATCAGTGCCGTCAAGCGGACAACCATCTCCTTTGCATTGTCAAGTTGCCCGGTTTTGGCATAATTTTCCAATTCACCTGCCGGCTCGGTAAAATCATCATAGCCAACTGTACCGCCGGCACCCTTTAACCAGTGAGCAAGGCTGGCCAGTTCATCCAGATCACCCGTCACAATCGCGTTCTGCATCATCTGGTTTTTCTCTTCAAGACTGTCGATAAACCTGAGAATTATTCTGTGCAGTCGGGCGTTTCCAGCCAGACGCGAAACCAGTGGCTGCGAGGTAACCAGATTCACCCTATCAGGAGGGGGAACAACAGACAGTGGTGGTGAGGGTGGTGGCTGAGCAGCAGTAGGCCCAGTGGCTATTCGCGCTGCTAAACTGCGGAGTTTTGCAACTGAAATTTCTGCAGCCACCTGATCTTGCTCTTTGGCATGGCCTTCCAATTGCGCAGCAGGCTCGGTAAACGGATCAAAACCGACAGTTCCAGCCGCCCCCTTAAGCCAGTGTGCCAGGCTGAAAACTTCGGCATAATCCTGTCTCGATAGTGCCGCATCAAGAACATCAAGCTGCTCACCAAGTCGGGAAACAAAGCGCTGGACAATTTTCTGAAACTTTTCATTATCAGCTGGCAGCTTGGAAATGATAGGGCTGGTATCAAGGCTTGCCGGTTCTACTTGAAGCTGCTTTGGCCCTGACGATACTGGGGTATTGGAGGTTTCTCCAACTATTTTTTCACCCTGTAACAATTGTGCCATTAAGGCCATAAATTCATCAATATCGATCGGCTTACTCAGATAACCGGAGTAGCCCACGGCCAGACATTCATCTTCATACCCCTTCATTGCATTCGCAGTCAGTGCAATAATCGGCATGGTGAATCCCTGTTTGCGCAGCAATCCCGTTGCGGTAAAACCATCCATGACCGGCATATTCACATCCATGAGAACGGCTGCATAAGTGACTTTTTGCACCTTCTCAACTCCCTGCTGGCCATTTTCAGCTTCGTCCACATCCAGCCCGGCATCTTCCAGAAGCAGTCTGACCAGCTCCCGGTTTTCCGTCCCATCATCCACCACCAGAACTCGCGCAGCAGGAAATTTCCAGCTGAAATTCTGTGTCGTTTCCAGCGGCTCCCGGTGAATTTCCAATTCTTCCGGCTGCAGAAATTTGACCCCACTGAGATCACCTGTCGGCAGAACAACAGTAAAGAGGCTCCCCTCGCCTGGGCGACTTTTAACCTTGATATTTCCACCCATGGCCTCGACAAACTTGAGACTGATGGCCAGCCCCAGCCCGGTCCCACCAAAGCGGCGACTGACGGTGTTGTCGGCCTGAACAAAGGGGTCAAAAATAGCTATCAGCGCGGTTTCACTCATGCCAATCCCGGTATCTTTGACATTGATAAGCAGTTGCGGAGCACCATTATTTTCTTCAAATTGGCAACTGACAACAACCTCCCCGGATTCGGTGAACTTGATCGAGTTACCAACCAGATTGAGAATAATTTGCCGCAAACGTACCGGGTCAACCTCGATAGTTTCAGGCATTGCCCCGTTGATCTCAAATTCCAGTCGAAGATCCTTTTCATTGGCCTTCGCCTGGAGAACCTGGATCACCTCGGCAATGATCGGGTAAGGCTCAACCTGCAGTTTTTCAATCTCCAGGTGCCCCGACTCAACCTTCGAGAGGTCAAGAATATCGTTGATCAGTTCCAGCAGGTTCTTGCCACTGGAATGAATTGTGTTCAAATACTTGAGACTTTCCTGTTCATTTTTGATATAGCCCCGCTTGAGAATATCGGTAAAGCCCAGGATAGCGTTCATCGGGGTACGAATTTCGTGGCTCATGTTAGCAAGGAAGGAACTTTTTGCCCGGTTTGCCTCCTCCGCTTCCAACTTGGAACTGATCAATTCTGCTTCTTTCTCTTCCAGTTCGGTCACATCATCAAAACTGACCAGCACCCCGGCAGGTTTTCCCCCTTCGCCAAGAACCGGCGAACAGTTCAGTTTAAAGGTACGATATTCACCCTTGGAGAGTTGCAGGCGGATCATGTAATCCCTCTGGGTTTCACCGCTACTCAGCGCTATTACCCAGGGACGGGCAGACTTGATAATTTTTTTACCAGTCTTATCCAGCCAGGGAAGTTCCCCGGCACGAACCCCCATTAAACTGGTTGGAGTTCGCTCAACCATACTGGAAAACGCCTGATTAGCCAGGACGATCTGCTCCTTGCGATCGAGAATCAGTAATCCTTCCGCCATGGTATCAAGAGCGGTACGAACCCGCCCGGGAATCGCCTGAGATGGATCAAGCTGCCGCAATACCTTGCCCAGATAAAAATAGTAGATCAAAAACCCGATCAGTCCGAGAAACAACACTGTCAAAACCATTGGACTTTTTAACCAGCCGATGATTCCTGGAGCTGTAAGGGATTGGAAATGCATCTCCAGTTGTCCCCATTTTTGTTTGCCTGACCAGATCGGTACCCGGACTTGGGAAGCGTGTGAGTATTCACCCGTCATCGTCTGCCATAAACCTGAATGTTCTGCCGTTGCAACCAGCACCCGACCATTTTCGCGACGCAGGGCCAGTGACAGCAGGTCATCATTGCGCTCCACCAGCAGTTTAAAATCATTGCTCAAACGCTGGATGTTCGCCCCCTGATAGTTGACCGTTTTCACCAGAGCCGTGCTGTAAATAGCAATCGATTCTGCCAGTGCAGCCCGGCCATCCCGCACAGCAGCACTACGATCGGGAATAATATTAAAGGAGAAACACAACATGACCAGACTCGACATAATACCGACCAGACCAAGTGCAATGCGTGCTTTTGGATTCAGAAAATGCATTTATTTACCTTCTCGTAGCTGCGGCTATCAACGTGGATCGCCCTGCTCATCATCTTCCTCTTCGGTGGCCGGTTCGGCTCCCTGATCAATAATATTCTCCAGGGACTCATCATCTTCATCATCCTGTTTCATCCCGGAAAGGATCGACAAGGGGTCAGCAAGATACCAGGCTGGCATGGAAGAAAGCACCGATGCCAGCAGTGAACCCCCTTTAAGCATCCAAAAAACATACCCGGCAGAGAGTCCCATTGAGGTGATAATGGCACTACTGACCACCGCATTCTCAAATTTCCCGTCGGCGTTCATTTCATCCCGAATGGCATCAAAGGATCTTCGCACCAGATCATAATCTTCCATCGTAAGAGGTTTGACATACAGGGCATCCCAAGCATTTTTTAAGGTTTCCAGCGTGGTTGTTTCCAGCTGGAGCAGTAGAGATTGAACTGAAGACAAGTCGTTTGCTATCAAACCGTCTTTATTATTTTCGAGGGGACCCCACCGCCGACTAAAAGTATTAAACGAATTCCCAACTCCAGCAGAAGTCTGATTCTCAACTATATCAGCCGCCACGCCTGCATTAATCAAATTGTTGGTTTCAACCGCTTGTTCAGAATCCTGTTCCAGACTATCGGTTATTTCTTCTACTATTTCTTCCGCCACCTCGACAACTTCTTCCACCGTTTCTACTGGCGTGGGAAGTTCATCCGGCTCCAATGTTGGAATTTCCGGAACCGTGATTGGTGATGACGCAACAACCGTGATTGTTGCTGTCACCTGGCCACTCTGTGACGCAACCGTGATGCCATCTTCAGATGACTCAATTTGGAAATGTCCCTCCGTCGCTCCCGCCGCCGGGGTAAATCTTAAGCCGGCCTGCCCCTGAGCAACGCTGATAAAATCGCCATTATTCAGTTCTGTAGTACCATCTGCCAGAAACAGGGTGCCGTCACTGATACCGGAGATACGGAAATGGGTCACTTCAGCACCATCTGCAACATGGCGACGAATTGTGATCAATCCTGACTGGGTATCATCAAGTGTAGAGACATCTGTCACCCGCGGGGTATCGCCAACCGGAGCAACAACAATGAAAGCAGTTCCACTCGCGGTTCCACCCTGCCCATCGCTGAGCGTATAGTTAATACTGTCAGTCCCCATGAAATTATGCTCCGGGGTATAGGTGAAGGTGCCGTCGCCATTGTCCACCAAAACCCCGTGCAGCGGCTGGGTAAAAGTGGAGAGGGTTAAGCTGTCACCATTGGGATCTGAATCATTGGCTAAAAGGTCGGTCATCGTAGTGATGGTCAGCGTGGTGTCTTCAATAGTTGACAAGTTATCATCAACCGCTGTTGGTGGCAGGTTGAGTTCAGTGACGGTAATAGTAAACATCTGGCTGGCGCTCAAACCTCCAGCATCGGTACTGATAACAGTAACATTGACAGTTAGTTCGATGGCACGATCAAGACTCTGTCCGGATTGCAATTTTAACTCACCAGCAACGACCTCAAAACGGGCATCATCAACCGTGTAAGTGTGGGTATCTCCACTATCATCATCAACGCTATCCAGATTGCCAACAATCGCCCCAACACTGAGTTCGACAACACTGTGATTATCAAGAGTGATCGACGTCGGCGCATCGTTGACATTGGTCACGGTAATGGTAAAGCTCTGGTCGACATCTACAGTGCCGTCGTTGACCCGCAGGACGACGGAATGATCCCCAACTTCAGCATTGGTCGGGGTGCCGGAGAGAACTCCGCTGCCGGGATCAAAGCTCAGCCAGCTGGGGAGTGTGACAGCGCTTAAGATCAGGGTGTCACCGGCATCAACATCGCTGGCGGTGAAGGTATAGGTGTAGGGACTATCTTCCGTGGCAACGATATTTGCGGTGCTGGTAACGGTCGGCGCATCGTTGACATTGGTC
>JAGGWI010000186.1 GCA_021157505.1 Desulfuromusa sp.
GAGTTATTTTGTTTGTTGCCAAGGCATGCCGATGCAGCCCTAGCTTGCGCTAAAGCAAAGAGGCATAACGCAGGCAGCAAGCAAAAGAGCCAGAATTAAAGGATAGGATTAACCAAACGGGACACTAGCAAGGTTAATTCCGGTTTCTCTCGTAGAGGATCTGCAACCCTTCCAGAGTCAAGAATGGTTCCACCTGATCAATACAGTTGGTTGCAGCAGCAATGGGTGCCGCCAGACCACCTGTCGCTATTACTTTGGGTGTCTCGGCCAACTCCTTTTTCATCCGCTTGACAATCCCCTCAACCAACCCGACATAGCCGTAAAAAATTCCGGCTTGCATACTGTTAACGGTATTCTTGGCAATGATCTGGTCTGGACGTGAAAATCCAACCCGGGGTAATTTACTCGCCCGGTCAAATAATGCATCGGCAGAAATCCCCACACCGGGAGCGATAGCACCCCCTTGATAACTACCATCCGGGGAAATCACATCAAAGGTTGTTGCGGTCCCAAAATCAACCACAATCAGCCCACATTTGGATTTTTCATAGGCCGCAATCGCATTAACAATCCGGTCAGCACCCACTTCCCGTGGATTATCATACTGAATCGGCATCCCGGTCTTTATTCCCGGGCCGATAATATAGGGTGTCAGTTCAAAATACTGCAGGCAAAGACCCTCAATCGTAGCCAACATTGGTGGGACAACGCTCGACACGATCACGTCATCCAGGTCTGTAAACTGTAGTCCTGACAACTGGAACAGATTGTTGATTAACATTGCATATTCATCAACAGTTCGATCTTTGTCGGTCCCAATCCGCCAGTTATTTTTCAGAGTCTGTCCAGCATAAATTCCCAGGACAGTATTACTGTTTCCAATATCGATAACCAACAACATGATACGACTCTACTCCTGATCCTTTTTTTCAGTAACGGGTATTACATCTCCAGCCAAAATTCTCTCAACCTTACCATTATCCAATTGCAACCGCAGTGCCCCCTCGGGATCAAGCCCGATGACAGTTCCAGAAAGACTCCTGGAACCCTGATCGACCCTGACCTGTCTATTTATCATATCGCAGTAGCTTTCCCACCGTTGCCGTATCGGGGTAAATCCCTCCTGTAAGAATTCTGCATAATATTGATCCAGACAACGTAAAAAAGTCCGTAGGAACATCAGCCGATCTACAGGTTTTCCTGTTTCCAAAAGAACTGAAGTTGCCGGATAGTTGATTGCTTCAGGAAACTGCTCTTCAAGCATATTCAAATTGACACCGACCCCGAGGATAACAAAATGAATTTGATCTGTCTCGGCATTCATTTCATTGAGTAACCCGGAAATTTTGGCACCGTTCACAAGAATATCATTTGGCCACTTAACTTCAACGGATAGATGACAAACCTTTTCCAGAGTTTCTGCAACTGCAACAGCGGAGAGGAAAGTTAATTGGGGTGCCTGCTGAACAGGGATTTGAGGATGCAGCAAAATGGAACAGTAAAGGTTAACTCCAGAAGGGGATTCCCAACGCCGACCCAGGCGACCCCGCCCCGCACTCTGCCGGTCGGCAACCACCACGGTGCCCTCAATGGCTCCAGCTTCAGCAAGTTGTCGAGCCTGAACATTGGTTGAATCTGTGTCTGTAAATGCGACAACAGTCTGGCCAATCAGCCGACTATTCAGCCCATTCTCAATATCAACAGCCAGTAACAAATCAGGTGCCGCAAGCAATCGATAACCAAGGGAGTGTTTCGCTTCGATTTCAAAACCTGACTCACGCAACACTTTAACCTGTTTCCATACAGCGGCACGGGAAATATTCAGCAAATGGCTGATTTTCTGCCCCGAAATATAAGGATCAGGACAGGTACGAAACAAATTGAGTATTTCGTCACGTGAAGTCAATGGATCTCCAGTTAATTAAATAGCATTGAAATATCGGCCGCCACAACGGAATGAGTTAAGGCACCAACAGAAATGAAATTGACACCAGTTCCAGCAATATCACGGACCCGCTCCAGATTGACCCCTCCCGAGGCTTCAACCAGCGCCTTTCCAGCGATCAGATCAACTCCCTGCCGCATTTCATCCAGCGTCATATTGTCGAGCATGATGATATCAGCGCCAGCCTGCAGAGCCTCCTCAACTTCTGGCAGGTTGCGGGTTTCAATTTCAATTTTAAGGGTGTGAGAAATCTTCCCTTGCGCCTTTTTGATAGCCGCAGAAATCCCGCCAGCGGCAGCAACATGATTTTCTTTGATGAGAACCCCATCAAACAGACCGATACGGTGGTTCCGACCACCCCCCATACGAACAGAATATTTGTCTAAAGCGCGCAGTCCAGGAACCGTCTTGCGGGTGTCGACAATTTTTGCATCTGTCCCTTCCACGGCAGCGACATATTGAGCCGTTAAGCTGGCAATCCCACTCATTCGCTGTAATAAATTAAGGGCAACCCGCTCCCCCTGCAACAGAATGGAAGCTTTCCCTTTCAACCAGGCAAGCACCTCTCCCTTACGGACAGATTGACCATCTACAAAGATCTTTTCAAAACATACGTCAGGGTCAAGGATACGAAAAACCGTTGCAGCGACATCAAGTCCAGCCAAGATGAAATCTTCTTTGGCAACCAGTTCAGCACGTACAACAATGTCCGGTGCGACCGTAGCTTCGGTTGTCACATCACCAAGGCCAATATCTTCTTGAAGCGCCGTCCGCACAATACGCTCGATTTCAAACTGCATCGATTAAGACTCCAGACAGGGGTAAAGACCCATAAACACATCAATATAATCAGGGGGAAAGAACTCAATTTATAGCATAACGCTTATTGCTCTCGCAACCGAAAACGCTGGACTCACTTACGGAAATCTCCTTTACATTTCCACAACTTGTGGTAAAAATAAGTTATAAATGAAATGCGCAAGATAATGGTTTTGTAAAAAAACATGAGATAACTATTTAAAAGGAGCTACAAATGAAAAGTCTATTAATAATTCTACTGCTTGGACTATCTCTGCTTTTAAGTTCTTGTGTCAGTAAAAATGTCTATCAACAAAAAGTAAACGAAGCTGATTTATTGACTCAGGATGTATCTGACCTGGCGGCTACAATCAGTGAATTACGGCAAGATAAAAAATCGCTTCAAGATGATCTCTCTAACCTCAATGTTCGTCTGGTAGAGGTATTACAGCAAAACTCCAAACTACAGCGCGACCTGCTGGCAGCCTATGCAACTGAGGAACGTCAGGAAGGGAACCTGACCCTTCATCAGCAACAGATTGTTGCACTCCGTGAGCAACTGGTAGATATGCAGCAAACCAATGACCAATTACTGGCCACCATCGAAGAGCTGAATCGGGCATTGGACAAAGAAAAGATTGCCCGTGAAGCACGACTGGCAAAAGTCAAAAACACATATAATCAGCTGGTCGGCGCTCTGGAAGAAGAAATAAAACGGGGAGAATTGACAATCTCGAATCTTGAGGGACAATTATCGGTCAACCTGCTCAACAAAATTCTTTTTGATTCGGGGAAATCCACCATCAAACCAGCAGGTCAAAAAGTTCTCAAAAGTCTCGGAGATGTGCTGAGTAAATTTCCAGATAAAGCATTACAAATTTCTGGACACACAGATAACGTTCAAATCAGCAGCCGACTGATAGAGCTCTATCCGTCTAACTGGGAACTTTCAACTGCTCGGGCCACCAGTGTTGTCCATTTTCTACAGAAAAAGGTTGGCCTGCAGGGAGCGCGTTTAATTGCCGCCGGGTACAGCGAATATCATCCGGTTGCCAGCAACGAAGATGCTGCAGGTCGGGCTCAGAATCGACGAATCCAAATCCTGCTGGTCCCATTTAAAGCGGCACCGCCAGCAGAGTAATGGTCAAAATAAAGCCCGTAGATCAAACAGATCTACGGGCTTTACTGGCAGAAAACCAGGGAAGTATCTTATGGGTCAGATTCCTTTATACCAGCGGTTAATTCCACAGAGGTTCTCTCTGTGAAGAATATCATTATTCGTGTAAAATCACAATTTTGAGCACACAATAACCCGATTTCGCCCCTCCTGTTTAGCTTGATAAAGGGCATTGTCAACCCGCCTCAACAAAGCATCGGTACTATCCCCTTTGCGGAACTGAGCGACTCCAAGACTGATAGTAAGCGATCCAATCTCTGTAAAATCCTCCTGCTCCACCTCCTGCCGGATCCTTTCCGCAAAAGGTCCTGCTTCCTCAAGTTGGGTATCGGGTAACAGAATCAAAAACTCTTCCCCCCCCCAACGGATTAACAGATCACCCTGACGAACCAACCCACGTATCAACCGGGAAAGGTGCTTAAGAACCTGGTCGCCCGTGCTATGTCCAAATTTATCATTAACCTTTTTAAAGTGATCGATATCAAACATAATTAAGGAAAATGGGGCCTCCCCTTGTTCAGCACGGCGATGTTCTTTGATAACAATTTCATCAAACTTGCGGCGATTATAGGTTTCTGTCAAGGTATCAGTCTCAGCCAGCTCACCAACTCGTTTCAGACTTTCGTTTAACTGCGCAGCAAGATCCCCAACCTCTATCAAGGCACGATTTAATTCAAGAGTCCTTTCTTCTACCCGGGTTTCCAGTTGTTCTCTGGCTTGCTGAATTTCAAGTTCTACCCGGTGACGTTGCTGATTCTCAGAGCCAAGCCTGGTCAATAAATCAAAAAAACGGACAAAAAATTTCATCAAGTAGTCGATTCTCTGCTTAGAAACCACCGGAACTTTTTCCAAAGCTTGTAGATAAGCATCTATATCGAAATTGTACGCTAGTGCCTGGCGACGAAAATAATCGTGATCGGGAGGGTGATGGAGAAACTGGCCAAGAAAAAAGAAACCGAGGGGAACATCGTCAAGAAGAATCGGGATGGCAACTTCAATGAGGCCATTCGGACAGGGATAAGTGAGGTATTCCTTTGAATCCAGATATTCCTGAATTCTATCTTCACTCAATATGCAGTTTTTTCGACTCTCTGGATTAAGGCGGTGAAAATCAGTACAAATTTCCTGCCAACCAATCGACACCAACCAGTTGTGATCAGCATCCATCACTCCAACTGATATCCCTGCTGCTTCATAGAAAAAATGCATTAACGCCCGCAGGTCGTCCAGATCAATTATTTCCTCTAAACTGAGGCTCATATTCCCCCTGATATAAAAAGATTAAACACGTAATCCAACTGGGTTCGTAACATATAATAAAGAATCACTAACACTATAACAGGAGATTTTCTTTAATCAACATCCAGATCGACAATAAAACTTCATTATTCACAATCACTTATCCACGAACGGTGATTATCAACAAATCAAGTCAAGAATTCTTGCAGTAGTCATGACAATAACGTAATCTCAATTTAACTATCTCAAATTTAAATCTGGAGATATCGATGCCTGTGATCCCTTACACATCCAAAGATATTCTGGAACCAGCTGAGCTGGTCGCACTGGGGATTGAACCTGAATAACTACATTAATAAGGAGCAAGAAGTGGATAATACTTACGACACCCATCATAAAGCCATTGGCTACATTTTATGGTTATTTGGTTTTACCGGGTCGCATCGATTTTATTATGGGAAACCGATATCAGGAACCATCTATTTTTTGACCCTGGGTCTGCTTGGGATCGGTTGGCTTATTGATCTGTTTCTGATCCCGGCGATGGATCGTCAGGCCAATCTACGTTTTGTTCCTGGCAACTTCGACTACACTGTCGCCTGGATTCTATTAACTTTTCTCGGTCTATTCGGCATACATCGTTTGTATCTGGGCAAATGGGTCAGTGGAATTATCTACCTTCTGACTTTGGGGATTTTTGGCTTAGGCTACCTGTACGATTTTTGGACGATCAATGACCAAGTCTCACAACTTAACAGAGGCTTTTGAACTTAAAATGAACGATTCTGCCTCTTTACAACCCTTGATTCCAAGGAAGTATTACCCTCGATAACGCTCAGGAGAAGAATGTTTTGCCCTTTAAGAGTAGAGCAACGTGAGTGTAAAAAGCTTTCTTTTCCTTAACACCGTCCCGATATAAAACATTGCTTCCCGATTTTCCGGAGAATATCATGACTTACGAAAATCTATTGATTAAAACTGAAAATGAGATCGCTACCATCACCATCAACCGACCCGAAGCCATGAACGCCCTCAATGAAAAAACCTTGTTAGAATTGCAAGATATCTTTGTTAGTGTTGCTGAAGATGTTGCTGTCAAAGTGGTTATTCTTACCGGAACTGGAGAAAAAGCCTTTGTTGCCGGGGCAGACATTGCTGCTATGCAACCCCTTTCAGCCCTTGAAGCACGTCAGTTTGCCAAACTTGGCCACCGGGTCATGTCTACTATTGAACACTGTCCGCAACCTGTTATTGCCGCCGTCAATGGTTTTGCTTTAGGTGGTGGCTGTGAACTTGCTCTCGGGTGTGATATCCGCATTGTTTCTGAAAATGCCAGATTCGGCCAACCGGAAGTTAATCTTGGCATTATCCCGGGTTTTGGTGGAACCCAACGCCTGGCAAGGTTGATCGGCAAAGGTCGCGCGATGGAAATGATTTTAACCGGCGAAATGATTGACGCTACCGAGGCTTACAGGATCGGACTGGCGAACAAAGTTGTTCCCCTCGATCAACTTCTTGATACCACAAAAAAGATGGCTGCAGCTATCATCAGCAAAGGATCCTACGCTGTTCAACTGGCCAAAGAGGCAATCCGCAACGGTCTGGAGCTTGATCTTGAGCGGGCAAATCAATACGAAGCAGAGCTATTTGGACTCTGTTTTGCCACTGTTGACCAGAAAGAAGGAATGAAGGCTTTTCTGGAAAAACGGCAAGCAGAATTCAAGGGGAAATAGTTTTTTTCCAACCTTGTTTTCTGGACAGGACAAACCACAAAGTTTTCACTCGCCACTATAATAATCCAGTAGGAGTATGTCGTGTTTCAGAAAAAATCTGCTGAAGGGTACAAACCGGCTATCGATAAGATTGAAATGAAGACCCTCGTCCATGGTGAGAAAACCCTGTTGGTTGAATTTCGCATGAAAAAAGGGGCTCTCCTCCCCCGCCATAGTCATCCCCATGAACAGACCGGCTATCTGCTATCTGGTAACATGGAGTTGACTATCGACGCTGAAACCTTCAACGTCAAACCGGGTGACAGCTGGTGTATCGCTGGGGATATTGAACACAATGCAGTGATTCTGGAAGATACGGTGGCAGTTGAAGTGTTTTCCCCGGTAAGAGAAGATTATCTCCCTTAGGAGGCTGTCCGAGAATACAGGAGCCTACTGCGAAACCGTCTGATCGGTCCATATTTCCGTACATTTTTAACACATAGCGGAGCTATTAGCTCTCAAACCTACGAAAACCTGTCCTCGACCGGCCAGCTTCTCGCTACGGCACGTATTCTAGGACAGCCTACTGACAGGTGATCAAAATGGCAAAAATTTACAGTTACCGCTTTACGATTCCGACTGAAGTGAATGATGAAAACGGTCATGTCAATAACGTCGCCTACGTCCAATGGATGCAAGATGTTGCCACCATGCACTCAGACGCTCAGGGTTGTACCCGTGAGCTCTACCAGCGCCTTGGCAGTAGCTGGATAGCTCGCTCACATCATATTGAATACCTCAGACCAGCATTTGCCGGTGATGAAATTGAAATACAAACCTGGGTCTGCAACCTGAAACGTGCCAGTTCACTGCGGCGTTACAAGTTTCTGAATGCAGAGAACCAATCTGTATTGGCCCGGGCTGAAACCGACTGGGTTTATGTCAATGCGGAGACCGGACGGCCACGTAAAATTGATCCGGAAGTCAGCGAAGCTTTTATCCTCGTCCCTCTGGAGGAAGAACCTTGACCCTGTTATCAACCTTGAGCAGGAGTAGTTATCGCCAGCCGCTCATAAAGGAGCAAAATGTTGATGGAAAA
>JAGGWI010000180.1 GCA_021157505.1 Desulfuromusa sp.
GCGGTCAATTTTATCTGGCAGCCAATCCGGGAGAGGAAGCACAACCTCTGGCAAAAATAGCCTCGGGAGGTGAGTTGTCACGGATCATGCTGGCCTTGAAGCGGAGTGTTCCCGAGGGGGATGGCGTCAGAACTTTGATTTTTGACGAGGTTGATGCTGGTATCGGTGGGGAGGCGGCAACGGCGGTTGGTGAGAAGATCAGTCGTTTAGGAAAAGATCTGCAGGTGCTCTGTGTGACTCATTTGCCGCAGGTCGCAGCATTTGCTGACCAGCACTATCAGGTTGTAAAGGAAGAGCATAATGGTCGAACCACGACCAAGCTGAACCTTTTGGGTACTGAAGCCAGAATTGCTGAAATGGCACGCATGCTTAGTGGTTCCCAGGTTGGTGAGCAGACGCTGGTGCATGCGCGTGAATTGATTGAAAGTTCCAGGGCATTAACCGCTTAGTAAATATTTTTCTCATTTTTTTTGCTATTGAAAATTATGAGTTAGCATAGAAAATTTGGGTGTTTGTATCAATTGTGTTAAGTTCCACGACTGTGATGGGCCTTGCATTGGCAATAAATTTGTTGGAATGAACTTAAAAATATGTTATTAACGGAAAATAATTATATTTGATGGTGTTTTGAGATTTGTCGAAGTTGGAATATAGGTGAGTTTTTCAATCGGCACTATGGATTTTTATTGAACAATATCTGGAGTAATTTTGGCTAGTCGTTTTTCTGTCATATTGATCCCTGAAGGCAACAGTAAGGTGCGGCGTGTACGCATCCGGAGCGGGATTGTTAACTTTTTACTCTGTTGCTGTCTCATCGTTACCGGACTGCTTGCTTTCTTTGCTTATAGTTATTTCAATTACACTGTCGACCATGATGAGTTACAGGGGCTCAGGGTTTCGACCAGCCAGCAGAGGCAGACTTTACAGCGTCTGGTTATCGATTTAGAAGCGGTTCATCAGCAGATGAATGCTCTTGTAGAAACTGAGGCGCGGGTACGACAGCTGGCAAATCTGGAAACTGTTCCACAAGGTATCCCGGTCGCTATTGGCGGGCTTCCTGAGGCCGGGTCTGCAGAGACGGTTGATGAAATACAACGACAGATCAATAAGTTGCAGGTTGATATAGAACTTCGGCGTCAGAGTCAGGAAGATGTTCGCAACCTTCTTAATGACCAGGTTTCACTCAGCCGGGCAACCCCTAAAGGCTGGCCAACAAAAGGGTGGTTGACCTCTTATTTCGGTATGCGGAAATCTCCTTTTACCGGAAAACGGGTTATGCATGAGGGGCTCGATATCGCGGCGAATACCGGGACACCAGTTGTTGCAACAGCTGATGGGATCGTTGCGCGAGTTAGATATTCTCCCGGCTATGGTAAAATGGTGGTCATTGACCATGGTTATGGCTATCGCACTATCTTTGGGCACAATTCTAAAATTCTGGTTAAGGCCGGACAGCGAATCAAACGTGGTGATCTGGTTGCCAAGGTTGGCAACACCGGGCGTTCGACGGGGTCGCACCTGCATTACGAGCTACGTTTAAACGGCGTTCCCATCGATCCGCGAAAAACCCTCTAGATCTTAAATCTTTCTTTTCCAGGTTCTCTCTCAAAGGCTTCGGCCGATTCAAGTTTTCCTTTCTTGACAGTTTACAACTTCCGATAATTGCAACGTTTTGTCATTTCTTAAATGCTTGTGAGTGGTTCTTTTCCTGTGCTACTATGCCGACCGTTGTCGGACTGTGGATGGTTGGTTTTTCTACTTTTTCTTTTTTAGTCTTTACCCTGGTTGCAATTTGTGACGGGTATTTCTGGAGTATAATTCAGCAATGATTCGTAATTTTGTGAAAAAAATTATTGGCAGCAAGAATGAGCGTGACCTTAAAAAACTGGAACCGATGGTTGCCCAGATTAATTCCCAGGAAGCTGATTTTGCAGCGTTGAATGATGAACAACTACAAGCTAAAACTGTTGAATTTCGGCAACGTCTGGATTCTGGAGAAACCTTGGAAGCATTGTTGCCTGAAGCTTTTTCTGTCGTCAGGGAGGCGAGTAAAAGGGTTCTCGGTTTGCGTCCCTTTGACGTTCAGTTGATTGGTGGAATGGTTCTTGATGCTGGAAAAATTGCCGAGATGAAGACCGGTGAGGGGAAAACCCTGATGGCGACCCTTCCCATCTATCTCAATGCCTTGAGCGGTAAAGGGGTTCATGTCGTTACCGTGAATGATTATCTGGCAAAACGTGACGCTGCCTGGATGGGGGAGCTTTATACTTTTCTGGGGTTGTCAGTCGAATGTGTTGTTCATGGCTTAACCGATGTACAGCGTAAGGCGGCTTATGCTGCAGATATTACTTATGGAACCAATAATGAGTTCGGCTTCGATTATTTGCGGGACAATATGAAGTTTGATCTGGAGGACTACGTTCAGCGTGACCTGCACTATGCGATTGTTGATGAGGTTGACTCAATCCTGATCGATGAAGCCAGAACCCCGCTGATTATCTCCGGGCCCAGCGAAAATTCCAGTGAGCTTTATTATACCGTTGACCAGATTATTCCCCGGTTAAAAAAAGGTGAGGTGATTGAAGAACGGGATGGAAAAATTGGCCAGTCTACAAAAAGACATACCGGGGACTTTACCGTTGATGAAAAGGCCAAGTCGTCTGCTTTAACCGAGGACGGGGTGATGAAGGTCGAGCAGTTGCTCAACGTCGATAACCTGTACGAGTCAAAAAATATTGAACTGTTACACCATGTTAATCAAGCACTCAAGGCTCACGCACTGTTTCAGCGCGATGTTGATTATGTTGTGCAGGGTGGTGAGGTTCAGATTGTTGATGAGTTTACCGGTCGCTTGATGCCAGGGCGGCGTTGGAGTGATGGTTTACACCAGGCAATTGAGGCCAAGGAACGGGTGAAAATTGCCAATGAGAATCAAACTCTGGCGACAATTACTTTCCAGAACTATTTCCGCATGTATGAAAAATTGGCAGGGATGACCGGTACTGCAGAGACTGAGGCTGCTGAATTTAATGAAATATACAGGCTGGATACGGTTGTTATCCCGACTAATCAACCCATGCAGCGCAATGATATGGCCGATGTTATCTACAAAACAGAAACAGAAAAATTTCTGGCTGTGGTTGAAGATATTGTTGAATGCCATAAACAGGGGCAGCCGGTTCTGGTTGGAACAATCACTATCGATAAATCGGAGGTTATCTCAGATCTACTGAAAAAACGGGGAGTTCCCCATAATGTCCTCAATGCTAAACAGCATGAGCGTGAGGCATATATTGTCGCCCAGGCCGGGAGTAAAGGGTCGGTAACAATTGCAACCAATATGGCTGGTCGGGGAACCGATATTGTCCTTGGTGGTAACCCGGAAATGATGGCCCGGGTGGAAGCTGCCAGTGCAGAAGATCCCGAGGCCCGTTTTAATGAACTGCTTCCCGGTTATGAGGAACGCTGTAAAGCCGAGCGTGAGGATGTTCTCGATGCCGGTGGGCTCTATATTTTAGGAACTGAACGGCATGAATCGCGGCGGATTGATAATCAGTTGCGCGGTCGTTCCGGTCGTCAGGGTGACCCGGGTAAAAGTCATTTTTATCTCAGCCTTGAGGATGATCTACTCCGCATCTTCGGTTCGCAGAAGGTTGCTTATATCATGGATAAAATGAAGATTCCTGATGGCGAACCGATCGAACATGGAATTATCAGCAAGGCGATTGAAAATGCCCAGAAAAAGGTCGAGGCGCATAACTTTGATATTCGTAAGCATCTGATTGAGTATGACGATGTTATGAACCGGCAACGCGAAGTTATCTACACCCAGCGCCGTGAAGTTTTAGCCGGGGACCAGCTTCAAGAAACCTTCCAGGGGATTATTGCTGATACCGTTGCTGATATGGTTGGTTCGTTCTGTCCCGACAAGGGCTCTTCTGCTGATTGGGATTGGGATCGTCTCACTGACGATTTTTCGAATCAATTCACTTTCTTACCAGATTTAAACTCTTTGGATGTCTCCAGTGTTAAACATGAAGAGTTGGAGGATTTGTTGAGAAAACAGGCCAATCAGCACTTGGTGGAGAAGGAGGAGGATTTTACGTCACCGGTGATGGAACATTTGATGCGGATTTTATTGCTGCAGACAATTGATTCGCAGTGGAAAGATCACCTGCTTTCGGTTGATCATCTGAAAGAGGGTATCGGTCTGCGTGGTTACGGGCAGAAAAATCCCAAAGAAGAATATAAACGTGAGGCCTATGGTCTGTTTATGGAAATGATGGGGCGGGTGCGGGAAGAAGTTCTGCAGAAAATTTTCCGGATCCAATTAGCGCGGGAAGAAGATGTTGAGCAGTTGGAAGCACAGCAGCGTCGGCAGAAAATATCGATGAACCGGACTGATGAAGAGACTCAGATCAACAAACCGACAACTCGGGATGAAGATAAAATCGGTCGAAATGACCCTTGCCCCTGCGGGAGTGGGAAAAAGTATAAGAAATGTTGTGGAAAATAGAATTGAGATAACCTGATGACTGAACAACCACAAGAAAAACCAGCGATTCTGTTGATTGATGATGCTCCGCTTATCCTGGACCTGATGGAAGATATGCTGGAGGGTCTTGATTACCCGGTGTTGCGTTCTGGCTCCGGGCTTGGCATTACCAAGACTCTGGATCAGGAAAATGTTGCAGTGGTTTTTTGTGATGTTTCTCTGCCCGATATCAATGGTGTTAATGTTCTGCAGATGATTAAGCAGCACACCCCTGAGATTCAGGTGATCATGATATCCGGACAGCAGGATTTTAATGTTGCCCGTCAGGTCTTACGGGAGCGAGCTCTTGATTATCTGGTCAAACCATTTTCCCAGGAGGAAGTTCTCCAGGTTGCCAGGCAGGGGATCAGCGCCTATTTTCATACTGTCCACCAGAATCAGGCCCGGCTTGAAGCACAGCGGCGAATGGCCGATCTTATCCTGCTCAAAAAAGTGGGAGAAACGGCCAATGCTGGAAATGACCTGCAAGAGTTATTTGATCAAATACTTGATTCAATTGTTCACTCCACCGGGGTTGAGGTTGCTTCCCTGATGTTGTTGCAGGATGATGGTTTACTCCACATCGCTTCAGCTCATGGGTTATCAAAAAATATTGCTCAGACGGTTCGGGTTGCATCTGGAGTGGGAATCTCCGGGCATGTTCTGGCAACGGGTGAGCCGGTTCTGGTCCCTAATATTGATCAGGATAGCCGCTTTAAAAGTTTGGATAGAGGGCAACGCTATAAAAACCAGTCATTACTTTCGGTGCCGATCTATGTGCGCGATGAGATGGTTGGAGTTATCAACGTCAACAATAAAACTTCTGGAGATCCCTTTGATCTGGAAGACCAGAACCTGTTGGTGGCTATTGCCAACCAGGTTTCGTTGGCAATGGAAAACTTTAAACTGTTTAATAACCTGCGCCAGCAAGCACTGGTTCTTGAACATACAAACGAAGATCTGGTGCGGGTCAATAGAGCCAGAACCCGGCTGGTGTGTAACCTTTCCCACGAACTCAAAACGCCATTAACATCAATTATGGGATATGTTGATTTGTCCCTCTCTTTTTTCAATAAGCTCTCCAAAGAAGAACTCAAGGATAATTTGACCCAGGTTCATGGTGAGGGGAAGCGTCTGGAAAAATTGATTACCGGTATGCTGAGGTTGTTTTCCATCGAATCAGAACGTGAGGTCTGGCGTTGGAAATCCTTTGGTGTTCCCTGGTCAATTGCTGATTCATTTCAGTACTATAAATCAATAATGGCTGAACGAAAGCTGATCACAGAAATCGATATTGAGGATGACTTACCGGAGATTTATGGTGATCAGGAAAAGTTTGGTATGGCTTTCAATTCTCTGATCGACAATGCCGTCAAATTTAATCGTGATGGTGGAGTGGTGCGAATTAAAGCAGTGGTAAAAGTCTTTGAGGGGCTGGACTATATTTATTTGCAAGTTTTTAATCAGGGACAGACGGTTCCGCCAAGAGCTCATGAAACAATTTTTGATTCCTATACCCAGCTTGGGGATATTGATACGGAAAAGCCCCATGGGGTTGGAATTGGCCTGGCACTGGTTAAAGTTGTTATCGATCGGATGAAGGGGGATATCTTTCTGGAAGAGCTTTCTGAAGAGGGAACCTGCTTTGGTTTGATGTTGCCGACCGAACAAACCTACAATGTATTGCAGAGTGAATATGAACAGTGCTGATATTCCTGCCGGTTTCCGTTTTTCGGGAATAGCGAGTGGAATTAAAAAAACGGGCAAACTTGATTTAGGGTTGATTGTTTCCGATTGCCCTGCAGATTGTGCAGGTGTTTTTACCAGCAATAAAGTGATTGCCGCCCCATTATTACTAACGAAACCAAGGGTTGCCAAGGGGAGGTGCCAGGCGATTCTAGTGAATAGTGGTAATGCAAACGCTTGTACTGGTGGCGCAGGTTTACAGGTTGCTGAAACAACTCTTCAATTGCTGGCGGGACAGTTGCAGATAGCTGACGACTTGATCGCAGTTGCCTCAACGGGTGTTATCGGTGAACTTCTTCCGCTTGAACCTTTTAACGCTGGAATCCCAGAGCTTGTGGCTGGTTTGTCTGCTGTTCAAGCCCCTGTTGTTGCTGAAGCGATGAAGACCACCGATGCTTTTTCAAAGGTTGCTGTTGCGACAGAACATGGAAAACAGAACTATAGAATCCTCGGACTGGCAAAAGGAGCCGGGATGATCCATCCCAACATGGCAACGATGCTTGCTTTTGTCCTCACCGATGCTCAGGTTGCCCCCGAGTTACTCGATACTGTATTGCAAAAGACGGTACAGAAAAGCTTCAATTCAATCACTGTCGATGGTGATACTTCCACCAATGATATGGTTTTACTGCTGGCTAACGGTGCAGCGGGGTCCGCAACAATCAAACCCGACACTCGCGAAGCAGAAAAATTCAGCCAACATCTGCAGCGGGTGCTTCTTGATCTGGCAAAAATGATTGTCCGGGATGGAGAAGGTGCCACTAAACTGGTGCAAATCAGGGTCGTTGGTGCCAAAAATGAAAATTCAGCCCGAATAGCAGCACGTTCGGTTGCAACATCGGCTCTGGTTAAGACTGCATTTTTTGGTGAGGATGCTAACTGGGGTCGAATTATTGCTGCCGTTGGTTATTCCGGCATTGATGTTGACCCGAACCGGATTGATATCAGTTTCAATCAAATTCCTGTCGCTGTCAATGGTTTGGCTGTTGGTGCGGAGCAGGAAGCTCAGGCGACTGCAGTACTGCAGCTGGATGAGTTTGTTGTGACCATCAATCTACATTCAGGACCAGCTGAGTCAAGCTATTATACCTCTGACCTCAACTATGAGTATGTCAAAATCAATGCTGACTACCGAACCTGATTTTCCCCACCTGGCGAATTTTTTCGATGACATTTAAACGAATTATTCTAATTATCCTGGATGGTGTTGGCATTGGTGCTCTGCCTGATGCTGCACAATATGGGGATCAGGACGCGGCAACGTTGCAGCATGTTGCAGAAAACGCCGGTGGTCTGTCTCTCCCTCAGTTGGAACAGTTAGGTCTCGGGCATATTGCGGCGGTTAAAGGTGTTGAAAAGGTTGCGGCTCCACTTGGTTGTTGGGGAAAAATGGCCGAAAAGAGCCCGGGGAAAGATTCTATTACTGGACATTGGGAACTGGCCGGAGTGGTTCTGGACCGCCCTTTTGCGGTGTTTCCCCAGGGATTTCCAGAAGCAATTATTTCTGCGTTTATTGCCGCAACAGGTCTCCATCCTTTGGGCAACATTGGCTAGTGGAACCGATATCCTCCGTAGCTTAGGTGAAGAACACCTGCTAACGGGTCGGCCAATTGTGTATACAAGTAGTGACTCTGTATTCCAGATTTCCGCCCACGAAGATATTATTTCTCCTGATA
>JAGGWI010000025.1 GCA_021157505.1 Desulfuromusa sp.
ATTCATAGCTTACCTCCACAATGTGTGACGGATTGTTTGTATGAAAGTGTACGTCAAGGTTGGATATTTGTCAAATCCCGATTTTTGAATCTCCCCCGCCCCCTCTTTGCCAAAGAGGGGAGAATTTTTGCCTCCCCCTTTTGAGAAAGGGGGATTGAAGGAGGATTTTTATGTCTGGTAGTCCGGGGATACCTTACTGAATTGTGGTGGTTCGCGTCGCAAAAGCTTGGGACAGCCCCCGTTCAGGGACAGTCCCGCTTTTGCTGCTACGGTTTTGCTGGATTAATTCACCACATCGACAAAACTTCAGATAAGATCTTCGGTATTCCTCTGTGGTGCATCCTCTCCTGTCATGTATTCGGGGGACACCTTACTTAATTGCGTCGCAAAGCCTGGGACAGCCCCCATACGGGGACAGTCCCGGTTTTGCTGGGATCTGCCTTAAACTAGCGCCATTCTTACCTAATTCTCTATCTCTACAAAAGATTGAGACAGTACCCTCTCCCCCTCACCCTTTCATACCCGCCTTGAATTGATCGTAGACATCCTGAACACCACGTCTCATCCCAGAATAACATTCCTGCTGCGCTGCGGTCATTTCGTCCCAGCTGTGATATCGGCTGCCTGCCTCATCAATCACGCTGACAAAAACACCCTCAACAATTTCAACTGATTCCTTGGCATTGATTTTAATCATCATCGGACACTCTCCAATTCGGTCTGTTTATCGCTTTAAAACAATGAGAAATTATTATCGACCAAATAGCATCTATGGGACAAGGGTCATTGAAGGAATTATCCTGTATTGGCACTTATTTTAGACTGAAAAGATTAAAATGCTGATTTTACTTGAAACTAATGACAATATTTAGTTTAATGGTTTTTAACTTTAGCCATAAGTAGCGATAACTTGATTTAAAATGTTGTCTCATCGCTTTGACTGCCCGGCACAAAACCACGCAAGGGAGAACAGCAGATGCCATTAACTGGCGAGCTTGAACACTTACCTATCGTTGATGTGATTCAGTTGATCCATTCAACCCGTAAATCGGGGACCTTGAATGTCTATAGCCGTAAGGGTGAAGGACAACTTGTATTTAATGATGGTTTTATTGTCAGTGCGACCCATTCCAGTGAAAAACTGAAAATTGGTAGCATCCTCCTCCAAGGTCATAGTATCAGCCAGGAGGATCTGGACAAAGCCCTCAATATCCAGAAACAGGCGGGGGATGACCGTAAACCCCTGATTGCGACCCTGCTTGAAAATTGTGGTCTCTCTAAAGATGCCGCATTTAAAGGCCTTGAGACCTTGATTGAGATGACCGTTGTCGAGATGATCGGCTGGACTCGGGGCATTTTTACTCTGGATGTCGATAAGATTAATATTTCTGATAGCTATCGTTATCTACCCAAACAGCTGCAAGATCTTACCATGAACACGCAGATGGTGCTGTTGGATGCCCTGCGTATTTTTGATGAGAAGGTCCATGCCGGTGAAATTCAAATTTCTGATGAGCCACTGATCGAGAACCCGCTGGAACAGTTAGAAAATGTCGGGGAATTGGAGCAGGAAGAGAGTGACACAGAAGAAATCCTGGTATCGGAAGATCTTCTTGGGCTGGCCGATCTGGATAAAATAGAGCGAAAAAAACCCCATATATTTAAAGGGCTGGAATCTTTTGACCCGGCTGATATTCACCGTCAGGTGATTGATGATACGCTTTCCGAGATCCCCGCTGAAGGGAAAGAGCGACTGGTAAAATTTTTATCCGGCATCACGACAACTTACCTGCGAAGTAATGATTCTTTAACGGCAGGATCAAAGGCCCAGGCGGTCATTATCTATACCTGCGATAAGTTCCTGCAGCATGCAATGATAACGGTCTGTAAAAAAGAGGGAGTTCTGGTTTTTGTCACTGCTGATCGGCATGATCTGGATAATCTGATCGAGCGGACGTTGCTTAAATATCTGGAACCCATTCTGGTTTTTGGCAGCCCTGTAGCCAATATCGAAGGGTTCAGTCAAAGTGAGATCGTTGAAACCCGTTCACTGAAAACGGAACAGTATCCGCAAATTTCAATTATTCAGCTGGTTTCCTCTCTCGACTTCAGCTTTTCACTGCAATCGCTTAACGACGGAACGCGAGCCGTTCTGCCCGTCCCCTATTTTTCTGAACGAGAAGAAACATTTACCGAGGATATAATTAATTTCCTCAATACGTTTCGGGGTTACGTTCATAACTGTTTCAATGAAGACCGTCGCCAGCAATTTTCAAAACTGCGCAACAGCCTGTCGGGGTTGCGCTTATTACGCAAAGCTCCAGATATTTCTTTGCTGGTGTTACAATTCATCAGCGAATTGTTTGACCGAACCCTCACCCTGATCGTCGATAAAAATGAGATGATTGCGGAACGGAGTATCGGCATCACCACAGATAAAGGGCAAGGTTCTGCAGCACCGATGAAGTTGCGAATCCCGATCCGTAAAGAATCAATCTTTCATGAGATGATCAATTCTGGAGAGAGTTTCTTCGGCAAACCGACAGATAGTACCTTTGCGGATCTTATTTATACGGAAATTGGCGCTCCAAGCGATGCAACGATTATGCTGCTGCCCCTTAAAAGTAACGATCGGGTGATTACCATCACCTATGCCGACTTTGGTAACCAGCGGGCAAAACAGATTCCTCTCGATTTTCTTGAATTTTTTGTCGGACAGGCGGGACTTGCAATGGAGAACGCCCTGTTCCGGAGACAACTTGATTATCCAAATCCAACAGAAGGTCTACAATAGGATAGGTTATGGACATAAAAACACTCAATCAAATTCTGGAAATTGCCTTTGCAAAGCGGGTTTCTGACGTCCATTTTGAAGTTGACAATCCCCCTTTCTTTCGCGCCCACGGACAACTTCTGCGCTCTAAACTAGCCAGTTTAAAGCCAGAGGATACAGAATTTATTGCCGCCACCATCATGGAAAATAATCAACGGGACCTGCCTGCTGATTTCACTGAGTACGATGCTTCTTATTCACTCGCAAACAGCGGTCGATTCAGGGTCAGTATCTTTAAACAACGGGGCCATATTGGTATTGTCATGCGGGTGATTCCACCGGAAATTGGTGATTTTGAGAAACTGCAACTACCAGCTGTCCTCTCAGAAATCATTAAGGCTCCCAATGGGCTGATCCTGGTCACCGGGCCAACCGGAAATGGCAAATCAACAACGCTTGCCTCAATGATCAACTATATCAACGAAAAATATGCTTTCAACATTATCACCATTGAGGACCCGATAGAGTTCCTCTTTACATCGGCGAAAAGCTGCATTATTCAACGTGAAGTGGGTATTGATACGGCTGATTTCGGCTCTGCCCTGAAAGCTTCATTGAGGATGGATCCAGATGTTATCATGGTTGGGGAATTGCGTGATTTAGAAACAATTGATGCTTGCATCAAGGCTTCAGAAACCGGGCATCTGGTCTTTTCGACTCTGCATACTCAAAATGCAGCTTCAACAATCAATCGAATTATTGGTCATTATCCACCGGATTCGCAAGAAATTGTCCGCCAGCGCCTTGCAGACATTCTGGTTGCAACGGTTTCTTTACGTCTGGTAGAAAATCAAACCAACGACAGCCTTATTCCGGTCGTTGAGGTGATGCGGACAACAACAACGATTCAGGGTTGTATCCGCGATGGCCATCTGGATGAGATCGAGGGTCACATTGAAAAGGGAGCGGCTCAATATCAGATGCAGTCAATGGATCAACACCTGATCAAACTCTGCAACAGTGGACTGATAACGATGAACGAAGCTAAACGGGTTTCAACTTCAATGGACTTGGAACGAAAACTGACCTTTGATTAATGGCGTCGCAAAAAGTTCGCCCTACTGCGTTACAGCATTTTTCAGGATCTCGGCATACAATGTATATCTTCGCCCCTGAAAAACCTCTGCGCCTTGTAGGGCAAATTTTTGCTTAGCCATTTCTTATTCGAGCTGTTTTTCTCTCTTAATAAGAGCGACAACCCCGTTGTACATATCCTGAACACATTCAACTTCAGTCACCCCTAAACGCCTTCTATTACTGATATCAAAAATACCACTCACACTTTCCGAATGTTCACCATCGATACCGCGTATCTGCAGTTGATGGGCATCGGTGATTTTCTTGAAAGCAGTCATATCGGTAGCAAGTTCGGGGAGACGGATATGGACACTGGCTCGCATTGCCGTCCCCAGGTTGGTTGGGCAGCTGGTCAGATAACCGAGACGGGAATCAAACATAAAAGCAACAGATTTTTCGATTTCTTTCACCGCAGTCATCAGACGACTGAAAACAGCTTCAATATCTCCACCTTGCTGCATCGAGATAATCCGCAATTGATCTTCTTCGTTCACCCAGACCAGAAAAGTTTTCTCCCGGTTGTGGAAAATCCCCCGCCCTTCCGGCCAGTCACGATTCAATCCTGCCGCATCGAGAAACCGGTCTCCCGCTTTGAACAGAAAGTGATCGTCAACCAGTTGATTTCGAACTGTTTCGTCCATCCCCAATAATGGATAATAGGTTCCTGCCAATTCACCACTCAAGTCACGTAAGGATGTGGCCACCTTAGATTCAATTGAATTGCGCTGTTCTCTGGTGATGGCTGG
>JAGGWI010000231.1 GCA_021157505.1 Desulfuromusa sp.
CATACTCTACAATCGGGGTACACGTAACGAGTACATGTCCCCAAATTATAGAGTATGCAGAAAAAGGTGCCCGACCTCCTTGCCCGCTGTTGGCGGGTTCCCTCCATTCCACAGCTGATTTGAGGAGCGGCAAAAACTCGCTTCGCTCAAACATTTGCCGCTCTATTTCACAAAACAGCTACTTCATTCCGGCTGCGTCACACGGGAAATGGCAGTTCAAAATCCTTAAACCTGTGCCATTCTTTTCCGAAACCATCAATCTGGATAATGAGATATTATTCTGTCCCCGCCTTATGCAGTAAATAACGTCCCACCTGTTCAGAATGATGGCAGGCAACCATGTGTTCATCTCCGGTTTTCTGGAACAGTGGTTCCTCCTGTTTGCACAGATCATCTGCGTAAGGGCAACGCGGGTGAAAATAGCAACCGCTTGGTGGATTGACAGGAGAAGGTATCTCACCCTTCAAGGCTCTCGGGCGTGGCTGGTCCGGATCAGGTACGGGAACTGCGTTCAGGAGTGCTTCAGTATAAGGATGACGGGGATTCTTATACAGCTCAGCAGCACTTGTCAGCTCAACAATTTTCCCCAGATACATCACCGCAATACGGTCACTGACGTGTTCTATGACCGCAAGATCATGGGCAATAAAAAGATAGCTGAGGTTGTGTTCCTGTTGAAATCCTTGCAAAAGATTTAAAATTTGTGCCTGAACCGATAGATCAAGAGCGGAAACAGGTTCATCAGCAATAATCAACTCTGGTTCAACTGCCAGCGCCCGGGCAATCCCTACCCGTTGACGTTGACCGCCGGAAAATTCATGGGGATAGCGTTGCTCATGTTCGGCTGTGAGCCCTACCTTTTCCAACAGTTCTATGACTCGGTCGCGAACCTGGCGAGGAGCCGCCAAACGATGAATCAGCAGGGGTTCACTTAATATTGATCCAACTGTCATGCGTGGATTCAAGGAAGAAAAGGGGTCTTGAAAGATCATCTGCATGCGCCGACGATAGGGCCGCATCTGTTTGGGAGAAAGGTGGGTTAACTCATTATTGTCAAAAAAAACCTGACCGGAATCGGGCCGGAGCAGCTGCATAATCAGTTTTCCCGTGGTCGATTTCCCGCAACCCGATTCACCAACCAGCCCCAGAGTCTCTCCCCGTTTTAAACTGAGGGAGAGATTGTCGACAGCAACCAGTTGTCCCGCTGTTCGACCCAGAGAATCAGTTATGCGAAAACTTTTCCGCAGATTTTTTACCTCAAGTAGTGACAAGATCTGTTGTCCTTTAGCCAGCTGATGAATATCTCCAGCATCGAACCCAATGATCCGGCTCAATTTCTTCTATCTCTGGCAATTGATGTCCACAAGGAGAGCAGGGGCCTGGACAACGATCCAGAAACAGGCACCCCTCAAGTTGTTCTCTTAAATCCGGCAGCTGGCCGGGAATAGTGGGGAGGCTGTGTTGCTGACCCAGACGGGGAATGCATTGCAGCAGTCCTTGAGTGTAGGGGTGTAGAGGGTTCTCAAACACTCTTTTAACCGTTCCCGACTCAACAATCTGCCCTGCATACATCACCGCAAGTTTGTCGGCATTACCGGCGACAACTCCCAGATCATGACTGATCAACAACGTCGCCATCTGCTGTTGCTGTTTCAACTCCAGCAACAGATCCATAATCTGTGCCTGAATTGTGACATCGAGTGCGGTGGTGGGTTCATCGGCAATCAACAGTTTCGGGTCACATGCCAACGCTATGGCAATCATGATCCGTTGGCGTTGTCCACCGGAGAGTTGGTGGGGATAGTCACGTAACCGGCGTTTGGGATCAGCAATGCCAACCTTGATTAATAATTCCGCTGCTTGTTCCAACGCTTGTTGCTTTGTGTCTCCCTGATGGAGCCGGAGAACTTCAGCAATCTGTTCCCCAATGCGTAAAACCGGGTTGAGTGAGGTCATCGGCTCCTGAAAGATCATCGAAATATCGTTGCCACGAATCCGGCGCATTTCTACGTCGGGTAAGCGTAACAGATCACGACCATCAAGAGAAATTTCACCACCAACAATCCGACCCGGCTCCGGTAGTAAGCGTAACAGCGACAGAGCTGTCATCGATTTACCACAGCCTGATTCTCCAACCAATGCCAGGGTTTCCCCCCGAGCAATGGTAAAGGAGACGTCATCGACGGCTTTGATCAGTCCGGTTCGGGTAAAGAAATAGCTTTGTAGATTGTTAACAACAAGACGTTGAGGCATGTTCATATAGACTGTGCTCGTTAAAAGTCATGAGATGACTTAAGTTGTCGATAGGTTTTAACTCAAACCGGCTTCATCTTTACAGGTTTGCCTGCTAATGGTCAAGATGGAGTTCCACAATGTCTGAATTTTTCGTTGTCTAGGGGCCTGTCGGGCTATCCATGAGCCGACTGCAAATACGGTTGTTTGGCCCATATTTCGAGCCCTTTTTGCCCCATAGCTCTGGCTATGAGCCTGCAAATGTGTCAAAATCTGATCTCAAACCTCCAAATTTTCGCTTCGCCCCGCATAGTCAGACAGACTCCTCGATCAGTTTCAGGAAAATGTTTTTAAAAACTGGCTTCTTGTTTGGAAAAAAGTGGATAATGAAACGATGGAAACAGCATACATTGATTTACATCTTCATTCGACTTATTCGGATGGTTATTTATCTCCAGAAGAGGTGGTGAGCCTCTCACAGAAAGCGGGACTTCAGGCTATTGCATTGGCCGATCACGACAATATTGACGGGATCAAACGTGCTGTCGATGCTGGTGCTGCTGTAGGAATTGAAGTCATTGCCGCGGTAGAACTCTCCAGTCAGTGGTTTGAGTATACCGACATGCATTTGCTCGGCTATGGTTTTGATTATCAAGACCCTTATCTGATCAGGGCCTTAATGGAGTTTCAGGACTTTCGAGCGACCCGGAGTCAGCAGATCGTGGAGCGGGTGAATCAGAAGTTGGTCGCTGAAAAGCGGGAACCCATTAATCCCGATACCGTTCGACATCTGGCCGGTGGGACAATCGGCCGCCCCCATATCGCTTTAGCTTTGCGGCAGGCGGGCTATGTCAGTAATAATGATGAAGCTTTCAGCCGCTATCTGGTTCCATGTAATGTCCCTAAATACTTTTTCCCTGCTGATGCAGCGATCAAGCTGATTCATGGCAGTGGCGGAATTGTGGTGCTGGCTCATCCCCCCTATGTGACTCGTGATCGGCACAAGCTCAAAACATTGGTTGCTGAGTTAGTTGGTTTAGGTCTGGATGGTATCGAAGCCTACAATAATGGTTCCGGTTTAGAAGATACCGATTGGTTGATTAAATTGGCTCGACAGCACGATCTGGTCGTGACTGGTGGCTCCGATTTCCATGGGGATAGCGGTTCTATGATTGAGGTTGGCAGGGGGGTGCGGGGGATTCGGGTCCCTTACCGTTGTGTTGAAGAAATTAAAGGGGCGCTGAGAAAAAATCGTAAAAAATCTGAGCAGGTCTGATCATAATTGCTCAAACCTCGCAACTGCTTCCGGAATCTGTGTAACATCAATGTTTCCAAAAGCGAGCCGCAGGTAAGGTTCCAACCCCGGGCCGAAAGCTTCTCCCGGAAGGCAGATCAGATTGGCTTCATCTACCAACTTCCTGGCTGCCTGTCGACCCGTCAAAGACCCCCATGGATGTTTAATCCAGGCAAAAAAAGAGCCACTGGCGGTGAGTTCGAAATCGGTCTTTGTCGCCAGAAAAGTCGCTTTAAACTGGTCATGTCGCTGCTGCATCATGGCTGCATTCTTTGTTACCCAGTTATCCAGATAACGACAACCAAATTCCAACGCCAGTTGCGTCGGACGCGGCTGACAAACCACCATGCTATCCTGAATTTTCAGCGTCTGCTGAATGAACTCTGCAGCTGCAATCAATGCCCCACAGCGTAGCCCGGTCAGGGCAAACGTCTTGCCGAATGAACTGATCTGAATGAAATTATCTGTCCAGTCTGGACGATTGAACAGTTGATGCGGGGAGGAACCGATAAAAGCATTATATGTTTCATCCAGAATCAAGCTGATGTTGCGCGCCTGTGCCAGCTCGAAAAGGGCTGTGATCTGTGCCGGTGGAATGACTGCTCCGGTTGGATTGCTCGGAGTTACCAGCAGAATTGCTTTGGTTTTTGGGCTGATCAGGTTGTTGATTGTTTCCAGATTGGGTTGGCCGGCAGTTTCCGGATCAAAGGGAGCATAGACCGGTTTAATACCGAGGGCCTGCAGCCCCATTGGGTGGTCAAAGTATGCCGGAAGTTGGACAATAACCTCATCACCGGGTAGACAGAGAGAGGTGATAGTGAGCCAGAAGGCTTGACTGGCCCCAATGGTCAAACAGAGCTGCTCTGCTGTTGGAGAACCATGATAGTAGCGCTGGTACCAGCTGCAGACGGCCTCTCGAACTTGCGGCAGCCCTTCATCGGGGCTGTACTTGAAGGTTAAGGGGTCATCGAGACTCTGCTTCAGATGCTCAATCAACTCTGTCGGTGGTGGGTAGCCAGGGACCGCCTGACAGAGGTCAATCAAGGGTTTCTCCGCAGGAAAAGTACGACCAGCCAGCCAGCTTTTCACCTCAGTGATTGGTGGCGGTTGAATCGCCGCTATTTGTCCTGATACTTGCATTTGAATTATGTCCTGCCAGGAGGCTGTCAGTCTCCTAGGTCAATGGTTCTCAAGCTTAAGCCCGACAACCCTTTGGACGCTGATCAAATCTGAAAGAACATGATTAAAAAAATGGACTTTGAATTAACCCAAAGACTTCAATCTTGGTTTTAGTCTCATCAGATTTTATCCGCCTTTTCCGCTCTTTCAGCGTCCAAAAAGGTTTTAAAGGTCTTTGGACCCAATGAGGAGACTGACCTTGGGTCTGTCCCCGGGTAAACAATAATCAGATTAAGCTCTGCGGATAACTTCAACTAACAGTTCACTGGCTTTGACCATATCGTCAACGGCGATCTGTTCGTTAATCGTATGAACTTTTTCCATGCCGGTTGCCATAATGACC